>JAUVCD010001111.1 GCA_030590865.1 Myxococcales bacterium
GACGTCGCCTTCCGATGACTCGCAACACGAAAAGAAAGACGGCGAAGTCGAAGCGAGGCGGCGGACAGAGTCCGACGGTGGCGATGCTTCAGGCGAAGGTCGCTGAGCTCACTGCGGAACGTGATGCCGCGGCCGCGGAACGTGATGCCGCGACTGCGGTGCACGCCGAGCTCAACATCGAGAACACGCGGCTTCAACACCGGGTCGACTACCTGGCCCGGATGCTCTTTGGCCGGCGCAGCGAAAAGCTGACCGCGCAAGAACTCATGCAACTGGCCCTGGCCTTCGGCGCCGACGAAGAGTCGGCCCAGGGGGCGGACCCGGTCATGCCAACCGGAGAATCCCCCACGGAAACCCGCCCCGACGACGGTGAGCCCGAGAAGCCCGCCAAGAAAAAGCGGAAGCACCGCGGTCGCACCAAGCTCTCGCCGGAGCTCGAGAGGATCATCACCGACGTGCCGGTCTCCGATGACGAGCGCGCGTGCCGGCAGTGCGACTGCGAGATGACGTGCATCGGCCATCTGGAGCACGAGCGGGTCGAGTACGTCCCGGCTCAACTCGTCGTCCACGTGGAGCGTCGCGAGAAGCTCGTCTGCAAGGCGTGTCGAGGCGACGCGACCACCGCGGAGCGCAAAGACACCCCCGACGTCTCCCGCCGCGTCGGCGCCTCGTTTCTGGCGCAGCTCATCGAGAGCAAGTGTGATGACGCGCTGCCGATCTACCGCCAGCGCGACCAGATGAAGCGCCTCGGCTTCGACATCCCGCTCAACACGCTCTACAGCTACTGGTCCTACGCGACGGACCTTCTTCAGATGGTCGCCGACACGACGCTCTCGGTGGTGCTCGGCGATCCGGACTACGTCGCCCTCGACGACACCCGGCTGCGTGTCCTCGACAAGAGCAAGGACAAGGGCGCCTACAACGGGCACCTCTGGTGCTTCACCGCTGGGTCCGTCCCGCTGGTGGCCTACTCCTTCACCAAGACGTGGGAGGCCGCCGAGGTCGCACCCTGGATCATGTCGATCGAGAGCCACATCCAGTGCGACGACTACAAGGGCTACAGCAGCTTGATCGACGTGCCGGGCGGCGAGCCGCAGATCCTGGTACCTCCCGAGCGACGCCTCGGCTGCATGATGCACGTGCGGAGACGTTTCTACGAAGCGCTGAAGCTGGGCGACCCCCGGGCCGCCGAAGCCGTGCGCTTGATCAAGGCCCTGTACAAAATCGAAGCCGAGGCGAAGGAGCGAGAGCTCGCGGCGACCGAGCGCGGTGAACTCCGTCGAGAAAAGTCGTTGCCCTTGCTCGACGAACTCGAGCGATGGGTCGACGCCGAGAAGCCGAAGGTCGTGCCGACCTCGCCCCTCGGCCGGGCGCTCGGCTACGCCGAGCACCAGCGCCCCTACGTCCGGCGGTGTTTCGAAGACGGCCGCTTCGAGATCGACAACGGGCACACCGAGCGGCAGATCCGCGAGCCTGCGATCGGTCGCAAGAACTACCTCTTCACCGGCTCGGTCAAGGCCGCCAAGCGCCTCGCCGGCGTCTACACCCTGGTGCAGAGCTGCCGAGCCCTCGGCTTCGGCGCCCGGGAATACCTCATCGACGTGATCAAGAAGCTCGAAGCCGGATGGCC
>JAUVCD010000618.1 GCA_030590865.1 Myxococcales bacterium
TTCAACAACCTGCTCACGGCAATTCAGGGGCGGGCCTCACTGGCGCGGGCCGGGCTGGACGAGACCGGCCAGCGCCACCAGCACCTGAGCTGCATCGACGATTGCGTGCAGAGCGCGGCCGGGCTCACGAGCCAGCTGCTCGGGCTCGCGCGGGGCGGCAAGTACGACGCCAAGCCGACGGACCTGAACCAGCTCCTGCGCCGGTGTGTCGAGCTGTTCGGTCGGACCCGCAAGGAGATCACCATCGAGCTCGCGCTCGAGCCCGAGCTCCAGTGCGCGCAGGTAGACAGTCACCAGGTCGACCAGGTGGTCCTCAACCTGCTGATCAACGCATCTCAAGCGATGCCGGACGGCGGCGCCATCGCCATCGAGACGGCCAACATCACGCTCGATCCGGCGGCAGCGCCCGCGCGGGACCTGTCGGGCGGTTCCTTCGTGTGCATCACGGTGGCCGACACCGGCGTGGGGATCGAGCCGGAGATCATCGCTCGCATATTCGATCCCTTCTTCTCCACCAAAGGCCAAGGCAGCGGGACCGGTTTGGGCCTCGCCTCTGCCTATGGCATCGCGAAGAACCATGGTGGCACGATCGACGTCGAGAGCGAGCTTGGCCACGGCACCACCTTCCGGATCTTGCTGCCGGCGGCAGGCCGCCAGACGCCGGCGAAGAACGCGCGCCCTGTCCACGGCGTGCCCGTCGGCTCTGAAACCGTTCTACTCGTCGATGACGAGGCTGCGGTGCTCGACGTCACCGGAGCCTTGCTCGAAGAGCTCGGATACACGGTCCTGACGGCGAGCAGCGGCGTGGCCGCACTCGAGATCCTGACGAGCAACCCTGGAAGCATCGATCTGGTGGTGCTCGATATGGTCATGCCGGAGCTCTCCGGCGCGGAGACCTTCGAGCGGCTCCGTTCGCTCGACGAGGCTCCCAAGGTGCTTTTGTCGAGCGGTTACAGCGCCGAAGGCAAGGCGGCCGCGCTGCTCGACGACGGTTGCGATGGATTCCTCAAGAAGCCCTACGGGCTCGCGCCACTGGCTCGGAAGATCCGCGAGATCCTCGACACACCGAGCAACGCTTAGCCCATCTGATTCGGGATAGACGAAGACCAGCAGGGGCGCCGAGTATAGGCACGTACAAACGCCCTATTTCGTCTCGTGCAGAATTGCCAGAATCGCCTGTTATGCGAAGAATGGGGGTTGGTCGCCGAGTGACAGCCCGCCATCCGCTCCGGCACCGCCAAGACCGTGCTGTCTCCCGGTGAGCATTCTCTGTCGGGCGGCATCACGATCGCTGCAGACATCTCCCCAACCTGGATGGCGTTCCCGAAGTGCGTTCGAAACGCTACCGCGCCTGCATGCACGACTGCAACCAGCTGGGCCCCGGTGCGAAGGCCATGCGGCCGAAGGCTTGGGGTCACCGACCCGGCCAGCTTCGCATGTGGAAGGTCGACCACGAGACCGGGACCTGCCAGCCACGGCCCGCGAGCTACGGCCCATGATCCGCCCCGGCGCCAGTCTGGCTCCGGGCCATGACGCCCGCTGAATCGCCCACGCCCGAGCGTCCATGCGCAGCTGCTACGGCGGCATCGGGACGCGTCGCGGGGGACGGCCTGGCGCAGACAAATACTTGTCTCGCTCTCCGAGTCCCGTCTGCCCGAAACTAGCGCTTCCCCAGCACCACAGATCTCCCCCGGACCGCGCGCACCCATGTGCGGTGCCCAACGTGAGCTGTTCCACATCGCTCAGATTCGGGAGCTTCTTGGGGGTCGCTACGGCCTTGCTTGGCTCGATGTGATCACGCCCCCAGCACCAGACGTCGCCGTTGTCGACGAGGGCGCAGGAAGAGGAGCCGCCAACGGCGATGTCGCGCGCACCGCTCGGCAGCCCCGTCACGCGATGCGGCCCGGACAGATCGTTCGGAGTCTCGCCGTGGCCGAGCTGGCCGGAGTCGCCGTGGCCCCAACACCACACCTCGCCCTTCTGCCCGAGCGCGCAGCCATGACGCATGCCGACAGCGACACGGGTGATCCCTCGGAGCGGGAGCGACGTCAGGCTCGCCGCCTTGGCAGCCGCCACGATCTTCGACGCAGTCTCCGAGCTCAGCTTCGAACTGCTGAGCTCCACGGCGTCGAGCTCGACCTCGAACAGAGACACGGCGCGGATGCCAATCGTGCCCCAACACGCCACGAATCCACCACCGTGCGCCGCACAGGAGTGTCCGCCACGCGTGGCCAGGTCCGACACGTCACTCAGCCCTTCTACCGGGATGGGCTCGCGTTCGAGCAGCTTGCGAAGTTGACCGAGGTTGTTGTTGGAGCCGGCCCCCCAAGCCCGCACGCTGCCATCCTCCAACGTGGCGAAGAACGCTCCCCCCCCCACGGCGAGCCGTGCGGTCTTCGGCGGCAGCTCCACCGCACGCGGTGTCTTGGCGCGCTCGGTGACGAGGTCGAAGTCCTGGCCTCCGACGATGATCACGCCCCAGCAGCGGAGTTCTCCCGTCGTCAGCCACGCGCACGACTTGCGGCCGCTCGCAAGCACGTTACGCGCTTGTGTCAGCCCCGGCACCCGGACGGGCTTCGTTTCCACTTCCTCTCTGAGATAATCCTCGCGGTAGGTGCGGCCGGTGCCCAACACGTCGTGGGCGCCGCGCCCCCAGCACGCGACTCGCCCGTCCTCGGTGACCACACAGGTGTGATGCGGTCCCGCCGCGACCCCCCGCACGCGAAGTGCGCCTCCGGGCTCGGCAGACGAGATGGGCACAGCCGTCGCAACGGTGGGCGCAGCCGTCGCGACAGTGGCAGACGAGTGGATCGCGGGTGGCCCAACCGGAGAGGGCGTCGCAGGCTCGCCGCACCCGAGGTGCCCAACGGAGACGACCCACAAAGCGAGCAATGAGGGCAGACAGCGAGATGGGGAGCTACGCACGCCGCCGATTGTACGCATGGCTGCCCTCGTTGTCGTGACAGTCGAGGCACACACAACTCCAACGCATCACGCGACGGCGAAGATGCCCTAGGCGCTTCAGCTCGCGGCGGCCCGGCGCTGCGCGGTGGTCGGCATGATCCAACGGTGGTCGATCGCCCAGGCAACGTCAGTTCGGTGGGCGGCAGCCTCAGAGCCCGCCGCAGAGGAGCCGACCGACACGGAGTATAGGCCGTGTGTCGTCAACCGGTGAGCGCACCATTGAGTATCTCGGCTGGGGTTGAGAAGTTCAACGTTTGGCGTGGTCGCTCGTTGAGCTCACGAGCAACCGCGTTGAGTTGCCGCTGCGTGAAGCCATCAATCGATTGGCCTTTGGGGAAGTACTGGCGCAGCAAGCGGTTCGTGTTCTCGGCGACCTCCTTGACCGAGTACCCGCGGTCGAGAACTTGGCGAACTGCTTCCTCCTGGAACTCCGCCGTGTACTTCTGATTCGCCATCCCTTCCTCCAAAATCAAATTGATGCATGGAGGTGTCTACGGGAGTGGGGGAAGTCCAGTTTGTCCCGAGATTCGAGAGAGAGAACCGAGACCGAGAATCGAGAACCGAGCTTCGAGAATCGAGAACCGAGCCCTCGCAGCCGTAACGGAAGCGGGGTCGCGCGCGGTCTCGTGCGCGCGGCGGAAGCGGGCGCGGGAGCGAGAGTCCAGCACCCTATCTTGACGAGCACCGGAACCGCGGGCGATCACCGAGCACTGGACCGGGGACTCGCCAGCGCTTCGGCCACGGCAACGGTCAGGCGATTGACATCGAAAGGCTTGGGCAAGAAGCCCACGGCACCGCCCTTCAACAGCTCATCAACAGTATCGCCCTGCGAGAACCCAGAACACACCAGCACCCGTGCGGCGGCATCCAACACCCGCAGTCCCTCGAAACACTTCGCTCCGCCCATCCCGGGCATGGCGATGTCCAGGATGACCAAGCCGATGCGCCCGGCATGTTGTTGGTAGAGCCGCAGCGCCGCCTCGCCATGCTCGGCCCGCAACACGGTGTAGCCCAGGCTCTCGAGCAGATCTCCCGCTACGCTCCGAAACAGCTCCTCGTCATCCACCAGTAAAATGGTGCCCCCCTTCGACACAGCGGCGGGGCTGGCGTCGGTGCTCGAGCCAGCGAGTTGATCGACAGGAGCCATCGCAGGGAGCAGCACCGTAGCGGTCGTTCCGTGCCCCAGCCGGCTGGCCAGTTGCAGCACACCGCCGTGGTTGTTGACCGTTCCGTAGGCCATGGACAACCCGAGACCGGTCCCCTCTCCAAGCGGCTTGGTCGTGAAGAATGGCTCGATGGCGTGCTCCAGCGTCGCCTCATCCATTCCAACACCCTCGTCGATGATCTCCAGCTGGACGTAGAGCCCCGGCGCAAGACCGGGACGATCATCGCAGGCCGCCCGGTCGAACTCTCTGTCCCGGGCCACCACCGTCACCGGGCCGCCTGCGCTCATGGCTTGAACCGCGTTCAGACAAAGATTCATCACCACTTGGCTCAGCTGGTTGGGATCCCCTTCGACGGCCGACAAAGGCGGCTCCAGCCGCAACCGGAGGGCGACCTGCTTGGGGATCGTCCTACTGAGCAGCTCGACGACTTGCTCGATGACCCGCCCCAGGTCGACTCGCTCGATGACGTATTTGCCTTTCCGTGCAAAGCCCAAGAGGTTTCGGGTCAAGGCGGCCCCCTTGTGAGCTGCATCGAGGATCCGTTCCACCACCTCTCGCCGGGTATGTTCGGCCACGTGGTTGCGGGCGAGGATGGAAGCGCCCCCCATGATCACCGCCAGCGTGTTGTTCATGTCGTGGCCCACGCCGCCGGCCAAGGTACCGATGGCCTCTAACTTCTGTGACTGCCGCAAACGCGCTTCCAACAGCTCTCGCGTCTGCTCAGCCTGCCGGCGCTCAGTAATGTCGAGGCAGTACTCGATCATCTGCACCATCGTCCCATCGGCATCGAATACCGGGTGGGCATGCACCTCGATGTTACGGGGCCGCCCTTGGTGGTCGTAATGGACGTGCTCGACCGTCACCGGCCGTCCGGTGGACTTGACCAGCTGAAGAGGACAGAGATGGTCACCGCCATCGCAGGGCTCGTCGCGGTCGTGGGTCAGCGCGTAACAGGTGGGCTTGGCCGCCAAATCCCCAAACTTGGCCGCGCTGTTGGCGAGCTTGATGGTGTAGTCGCTGGTATCGATGACGTAGAAGGGGTGGTTGAGCGCCTCGATGACGTTGTTGAGGAACCGAGTCTGACGCTCGAGCCGTGCGCCATCGCGCCCACGCTCGGCCAAGCTGCGTTCGAGCTCGACGACCCGGGCGCGCAAAGCCCCCAGCTCTCTTGGTGTATCCACCATCACCGACTATCACAAAGTGATAGTGCTGCGAAGCGCCTTGCGCACGCACTTTTTTGCTTGGCCGCGCGCGGCCATTGGGCTCAGCCCGGCGCGGGCTCGACCCCGGGCGCGCCCCCTTTGTGCCAGCAGCGCAGCGGCTCATGAAGCCCGATGCTGACGAAGCACCGGTTGCAGGACACACAGCGGGCCACCAGGTTGCGGTCCCGCTGCCAGTCTCGCGACAAGGCGGGCTGACGAACCAGGGGACGAGCGATCGAGACCATGGCCACCTTGCTGGTGTCGAGGATCTGCTCTGCCACGGCGCGAGATCGAATGCCCCCGACGCAGATCACGGGGACCGAGACATGGTCGGCGAAGCGCCGGGCCAAGTCGAAGAAATAGGCCTCCTCCTCGAACCGCACCGAGCGAGTGAGCCACCGAATGAGCGGCCCAAGGGCAGGGCCCAGCGGGCGCATGAAGG
>JAUVCD010000050.1 GCA_030590865.1 Myxococcales bacterium
AGCCCGGGACCGTCGACCGGAGGGACCCGCGAGGGCGCGAGCACGCCACGATCCAAGTCGGTGCTGGTCGGGGTCAGGCTGAAGGGCCTCGAGCTGCGGGGCGCCGATCAGCAACGCATCACCCTCGAGCCGGACGTCCCAGGTCGCGTCGAGTTCGACGTGGCGGCCAAGACCGCCGGCTCGTTCCAGATCGTGGTGGGGGCTTCGACCACCGGCGCCGGCAAGCCCATCGCCGACATCGTCAAACGCAGCGGGGAGGTTCACACCCCAACGCTCATCGAGGCAGCGTCGCTCTATGGCGACACGACCCGGCCGGTGGCCGAATCGTTGGGGGACCTATCGTCGCTTCGGCGAGACGTCGGCGACTTGACGATCACGCTGGCCAAGACACGGCTGGCCGGGCTCGACCGGAACGTCGAGCAACTGCTCGAATACCCCTACGGCTGCACCGAGCAGACGGCGAGCCGCATGCTACCCCTCTTGTCACTGCGCGACCTGTCCGCCGAGGTCGCGGCAAAGGGTCCGCCCGATGCCGAGGCCGTGCTCGACCGGGCGGTCCGCCGACTGCACAGCCATCAGCAGCAGGATGGCGGTTTCGGCGCTTGGCCAGGCTCGCGGATGAGCGACCCATGGCTGAGCGCCTATGCGCTCTGGGCGCTCGGCCAGGCGCGCCAGGGCGGCGTCACCGTGCCGTCGACGATGCTCGATCAGGGCACCAAGTACTTGCAGGCGTACCTCACCAAGATCAGCGCGGCGCCTGCCGCAGACACACCGCAACAGTCGGCAACGGAGCATGAGGGCACCACCACGGCGGAGCTCGTCGCGCCCACAGAGCAACAGCTGACTACCGCAGCCTTCGTGGTCGATGTGCTCGCAGGTCTCGGGCATCCCGCCTCGCAACAGGCGGACCGGCTGTTCGCGTTCAGAGACCGGTTGCCCACCTTCGCCAAGGCCTGGCTGCTCCACGCCCTGGGGACAGACCCACAAGGTGACCCTACCGCCCAGGAGACACTCGAGCGGGATCTGACGTCGGCCGTCCGGCTGGCCGGGAATGCCGCCTATGCCCTGCGCCCCGACGAGGCGACCGCGCCCTGGCAACGGGCCGTGCTCGCTTCAGACACCCGCTCCACGGCCCTGCTGCTACGGGCCCTGGTGGCCGCCTCACCCAACCACCCATTGGTGGGCAAGCTGGTCACCGGTTTGCTCGCTCAGCTCCGCCAACCACGGGATGCCACCACCCAGGAGAACGCCTGGGCGCTCATCGCGCTCGACGCCTATCGCCGGGCGCACCCCTCCCCTGCTCAGCGGTTCGCGGCCCGAGTCTTCTTGAACGACGACCTGCTTGAAGAGACCCGCTTCGAGCCTGGTGGACCGCTCCAGACCACCGTGAAGATCCCGGTGAGCAAGCTGGGTGGCGCCAAGGGAGGCAAGCTGACCTTCGACGTAGGCGGCAAGGGCCGCATCCATTACCAGGCCCGCTTGCGCTTCGCGCGGCGCAAGCTTCCGACCAAGCCCCGGCAAGCAGGCATCGCGGTTCACCGGGCCATGCGGCGAGTCGTGCAATACGCGGGCGCTGAGGCCCCCATCGGGTTACCGACCCAGCGCTTCACCGCCGGCGATCTGGTGCGGGTGGACATCAACGTCGTCACGACGGCGCCGCGCCATTTCGTCGTCATCGACGACCCGCTGCCAGGCGGGCTGGTGGCCATCGACCCGACCCTCCGCAGCGGGCTCCACGAACTGGGCGAGGGCAGCCAGGGTTACGACCACCGAGAGCTCCGGGATGACCGGGTGCTCTTCTTCGTGGACCGATTGTCCGCCGGGATCCACACCTACAGCTACTGGGCGCGAGCCCGCACGCCTGGCTCTTACGTCCTGCCGCCCACCCAGGTTCACGAGATGTACACCCCCGAGATTCGGGGCATCACCGGCGTCACCAGGGTCAATGTGGCGCGGCGCTAACCCGTCTCGTGCTCCCTGGACCCGTCGCAGCCCGGCCAGCTCGAGGTGAAGCCATGAGGAAGACGATGAATGAGGCCGCTGTTCTTGCCCACCCTCCGTTGCGCCCCATTGCAACCGCGGTCCTCACCATTGCTGTAACGATGGCCACCACAATGGTGGCCTCGGCCGCTAACCGCTGCGCCTCGAAACAGGCGTGCCAAGCAACGGCCACCCATCTGGTCAAGCTGGCCAGCAAGACCGTTGCGTCGAGCCGAGCCCTGCGGGCGAGCCGCCACCAACAGGCGGCTGAACAGTACCTCGCGCTCTGGACCGACCACTACGACGACGACTGCCTGGAGCAGAAACCGGCCTGCGAGGGCGCCCAAGACGTGCTCTACAATGCCGCGCAATCATTCCAGGCGGCCGGAAGCGGCAATCAGGCCATCAAGGTCTTGCGGGTGCTCGTCGACCCACAATACGGCCTCGATGACACGGAGCCCGCCAAGCGGGCCAACGTCGAGATCGGCAGGCTCTACCAATCCATCGGCCTCTTCGAAATGGCGGCGCGCTGGTATGAGCGCTTCGCTCGACAATACCCCAAGATGGGGCAAGCACCGGTGGCCCTATTTGACGCCGTGGCGCTGCGCCTGGCCTTGGGCCAAACCGATCGGGCGGTAGCCGACGCCAAGCTCTACCAACGACTCTACGGGCGACGCAGGGCGCGGGAGGCCGCCCAAATCGCCGCGGCCATCGGCGCCCATTACGTCGACCGAGAAGACTGGCGCAACGGGGAGCGCCAGCTGTCCTCAGCCATGCCGCTCATCGAAGCGCGCGCCAGGCTGGACGAGGTGCTGGGCGCCCGCTGCAACTTGGCGAGAGCCAAGCTCGAGCTTGGCGAAACCGCCGCTGCGGATCGCCTCTACCGGCGGGTGCGCGCCGCCTGGAACGATCCGGTCAGGCGGCGGAAGACCCTCGGTGGCTTCGATGCGAGCCAATCCACCGAGATGCGCCGCCTGGGCCGGGTGCTCACAGCGGTAGCCGAGGCGTCGCTCCATTTCAGCAAACAGAAACGTCGCGCCGCCAACGGCATGGCGCGACCTGCCTTCCAGGGCCCGAGGACGCGGCCCCGACTGCGCAGCTATTTGAGGACTCAGCTCGCACCCTGGTTGGCAGCGCGACGGCAGGCCATCCAGCACGCGGAGATCGACTATCTGGAGATCCTCAAATTGCGGCCAATGCCACCCCCCTCGGCAGTGGTAGAGGCCGCCAGTGACGTGGCAGGCATGTGGGCATCCCTGCTGGAGGAGCTTCGCGGCCCACCCTACCCTGCTGTCGCACCTGGCCAGACGGCAGACCGACCATGGTATCGACACCAGGTGGAGGCGCTCGCGGCGTCCGCCAATGGGCGCGCCAAGGCGGCCCATCGCACCTGTCTCGGAACCTCGGTCAAATACCTGACACGCAGCGACGATGGGTCCCGGTGCGCCCGGTGGTTGAGTCAGCACTTCCCCCAAGAGTACGCACCGGTGCCAGAGCTCATGCCCCGTCCGACCAGGCGCGGCTCGGCGCTGACCGAGCGATGGCCGGCGCTGCCTGCACACCCATGAACCGCCGAGCCGTACTCATCCCGACCTGACGGTGCTGCTCGTGATCTGGGGCCGACCACGGTACCTTCCAACGACCGATGGAAATCTCAGACCGTCGCAACATCTGCCAGTTGGTCGCAGGCATCCTGGTCTCCGATGACCTGGTCACCGAGGAAGAAGTGGCTTTCCTCCGGCGAATCTACCTTCGCTTCGGCCTACCTGTAGAAGACGCCGAGACGGTACAACCCATCGAAGCCGGGGCTGCTTCGGCCACCCTCCGGCAGCTTCCCGAGCAGGTTCAGGCCAAGGTGGTGGCGCTGCTCGTCGAGGCCGCCATCGCTGATGGGGTAGTCGATGGCCGCGAACGAGCCTACCTCTTGGTGGCCGCCGCAGCCTTGGGAATCGAGGCGGACGTCATGGAGCAGCGCATCGCAACCCGTCTCGAGAGGCTCGATGAGCATGGGCCGCTGAGCAACCCTCGCTGACCGGTCCAAGGCGCCAAGGCGGCGCGGCGCACCAGCGCACCGCACTGGAGACCGAGGCGATGCGCGGCCCGTCTTCAGTCGCCCTAGGCCACCATGACGGTGGCGTCGTCTTGCAGAATCAACAGCAGCATGCCCGAGTATTTGGAGCGGGATACGACGAACTTGGACTGGGAGTGTAGATCGTCCTCCCCTTTCACCAATCGATCACCTTTGAACTGGAGCGTGTAGGAGCCATCCTCGTCGTGGCGAAACGAGCCATAGAAGCCGGTGCTGAACGAGAAGTCGAAGGCCTTGGCCTCCCGGCGTTCGAACCGAGCCTCCACCCCATCGCTGTAGCGGACGCAGTAGAGCGAGGCCTGCTCCACACCGAGCTCGATCTGTTGTCCGGCGCGGTAAGCCCGTGAGATCCGCTCTGGCGGTCGCTTGAACTGCAGCTCGGGAACCGCGAATTCCTCCTCCCAGTCGACGAAGAAGTAAGCATCGTAAGCGATGTCTCCCTGCCGCTCCTCCGCCAACACCAGGCCGCCCAAGAGCGTCGCCTTGTAGGCCACCTGCTGGTTCTTCTGCCGCAGAACGCTCTGCCCCGAAGGACCAGCGATGATCACCTCGTTGCCGTCAAAGCTCACGTCGAAGCTAGTGTCGACGTAGCTGATCCGCGTCGACACGGCGTCCACGACGTGAATGCGCTCCGGCATCGGGCGCTCACAGGGTAGCTTTTCGGGATCTTCTTCCATCTCACGCTCCTGGTGGGGCAGCAGGTTCGGCAATGGCACAACCACGCCGGTCTAACAGGCGCCGAGGACACCGCCTCCGGCCAGGACGAGCGCAGTGCCGGGCTGCCGCAGACTGCCAGTCATCGATGGCAGCGTCCTACTGAACGTGCTGGGTGTCCAGCTTCGCCGCTGGCGTCGCTCGTGAGCGTTGCGACGTGATGCCGTGCCGCGGTCTAGGGGAAGTGATATGCGTCCTCCCGGAGGACGAGCTCATGGCGACCCATACCGACACCATTCGCCGTATCATGAAGGGCGATTTCGCTCAGGCCACCGACGAGGAGAAGGCAAAAGCTGTTGAGGACGTCAAGAAGGCTTGCAGTGCAGCAGCAGCCGCCGTCGCGATTCAGCCCGTGCCGTTGCTGGACGTCGCCTTGATCTCTCCCATTCAGATCGTCATGGTCCAAGCCATCGGCCAGGTGCATGGGCACAAGCTCGACAAGCGCTCGGTGGTCGAAGTGCTGAGCACCTTTGGGACTAGCATTCTCGCGCAGAACGCCATCCTCTCGGCAGCCAAGTTCATACCCTTTGCAGGCTGGCTGATGTCGATCTCCATGGCCTTCGCCCTGACCTATTCGGTCGGCGAGGTGGCAGATTACTACTTTCGCTCAGGCCGGGGCGCCAGCGCGGCTGAGCTGAAGTCGATGTTCAAGCGGGTGTACAAGAAGAAGCGGGCAGAGAAGGAAAAGACCCACAGCGCAGACGGGACCTTGAAGGACAAGATCGAGCAGCTCAACGAGGCTTTCAAGGCTGATCTGATCACCCAAGAAGAGTTCGACAAGAAGAAGGAGGAGCTGCTCGCCAGCTTCTAGCCCCGGGTCACCGCTCCATGACGTAGATCACCGATGCGTCTTGGCCACCAGGCTCATTGCCTACGAAGTAGACCGCCCGACAGTCGGCGCTGACGTCTGGTGCGCCAGCGATGAACAGAGTGGTGACCACCGGCGTGAAAGGTCCAAATGGGTCTTGGCTATCGCTCCGGGCGACATAGCCGAGCTGGGGTCCCGCCAACAGAAAGCCAAACAGACCAAGGCCGTCAGGTGTGGGGCCTGGGGTGCGAAGCGGCAAGCCCGCCAGCCCCGGAACGTCCACAGCCAACCCAAAGACATCGTTGAGTGACCCACGCTCAGCTTGCAACGGGGGAGCAACAGCGGCCTTGCCGGTCGTGTAGACCACCAGCTCGTTGGCGCTGATACCGGGGCTCCCTCCAGCGCTGCCCAAAGGGCCAACCGCGATGAAGGGGGTCTCGCCCGCAACGGTCCGCACGGCCAGCATCACGACGATGTCACTATTGATGGTGGCGCAGCTGACGTACGCCCTCAACCCATCGGCCGTGACGTCGAACCCAAAGAGGTCGGCCGGCGAGGAGCACAGCGCAGTGAGCTCCGGCACGTCCTCACCGGCCCCAAAGGGCTCCGAACCGCTGCGCGTCGTGCGGCGGATTTGGGGCGTCGACGCCACCGTGGAGACGTAATAGAGCTCGCGCTGTTGAGCGGTAATCGCCGGGCTCCCCAAGGTCGCATTGGGGAGGCTCAGGACTTCCTCGGGCTCCCCAAACTCACCGCTACAATCGACGACACCGCCACCACCCCCGGCAGCGCCACCACTCCCACCGGCGCCGCCGGCTCCGTCACCGCCGCTGCCTCCCGGGCCCTGACCACCAAAGGCAGGGGTGGCGAAGGACAGCTCATCGACGCCCCATAGGACATTGCAGGCCGTAGTCGTCACGCACAGCGGCACAGTGGCCCACACCCAAGGGTGCAAACATGCCAATCGCCAAAGCTGGCGCCACAGGCTCACATCTTCATCCTAGGACCGGCCTGTCGCTACGGCAACGAGCCTGCGGCCCGAGCTCGCCGGCGCAGACCATGCTCCGTTTCTTCGGCGACCCAGCCAGCGCCGGGTCGACCAAAATGATCGCCTCCATCACCGGATGCTCAAGCTACCCCACGGCCAGCTGAGTTATCATCCTACACTATGATCCTAGCGACTCGGCTGAGCCTGGTGACCATGGTGACGGTTGCGCTTTGGCCAGCCCTGGCCCGAGCAGACTTGGTGCGTCCGCCACCGGCCGATTGCCCCCCCAACACGACCCCACGAAGCGGCCACGGCGGGCCGCACTGTGAGCCTCCACCACCAACGAACTGCCCGACGCACCACAAACCGAGGGTCTATCACGCCAACGCCTACTGCGAGCCACCGCCGGACAAGCCCTGTCCCACCGGCTCGTTCTACACCTCCCGATCGACCACCGACACCTACTGTCAGGCAGGCCGCAAGTGCGACCAATCCCCTTGCTCCAATCCTGGGCACACCTGCCGCGACACCTCGCTCTGCATGAAGCCCCGTTACGGGCCGGGCAGGCGTTCGTTCCAAATCGTCTCGAAGACCTGTTCAACCACCGCGGACTGCGGCGAAAAGGAAAAATGCGTCACCGGCAAGCTCTGTGATCGGGACGTCAAGCGCGGGCCCACCAGCGGCCTCCCGGAGGCCACTCCGACTGCAGCGCCGGCGACTGAAGGGCCATCGATACCCACCCCGCCCCGCCCTACCGAGAGCCCGCCACCGGCGCCCCCGCCGAGCCCGAAAGGCGCACCATCGACTGCGAATGGGTGCGCCGGCTGCGCGCTGGGGTCAGGCGGCCCCACAGCGGCACTGGCTGGGTGGCTACTGCTCGCCATGACCGCCTTGGGCTGCCGTCGCCGACAGAGGTTGCACCCATGATGCGCCGTCGCAACCTAGTCATGCTTGCTCTGCTGCCATTGGTGAGCGGCTGTAATCGTTGGCGCCCCAATGAGGCGCGCACGCTCTACTTCCGTCACCCGCAGGTGGCCTGGGACATGGCGCTCGTCGTCTTGCAACGGCACGGGTATCATTTTCAGCCCGACCCGAACCGCTACCACATCGAGGTCGCCGCCAAGCTGGACCGGGGAGGCACACGCCGGTCCTACATCTCGATTCAGGTCTTCGACGACGCCAGCCTGGAAATCCGGGTCCACGGTGACCACGTCTTGTCTAGCGAAGGAAAGATGCACCGGAAGCTGGCCGCCGAGGTCGACGACCTGACCCAAGCGCTACTCGCCACCGGACAGGCCGTGCGCTGAGATCGCCCGTCGTCTCGCAGCGCTCAGACTGGGCATCCAGCGCTCAGACTGGGCATCTCAATTCAGCAGTGCTCATCGGCCCAACCGCGGGCGCGTCATCACGGCAGCAGGGAGATCTTGGGCGACTCTTGCTGCGTGTCAGCCAACCGCTGGTCAGCCCGTTCCGGTAAGACAATGGTGACCGTCGTACCCATCCCAAGCGCCCCATCGATACGCACGGTACCGCCGTGAGCCTCAACGATGCGACCCACGAGGGGTAAGCCAAGCCCGGTGCCGGTCGGTCGGGTCGTGAAGAACGGTGCCAAGGCCTGAGCACGAGTTTCGTCGTTCATGCCCTCACCATCATCCTCGAAGGCAAGCTCGACCGAACCGATGCCATCAATGCTGCGCCGACGAACGCTCAGTACGAGAGTACCGCCATCTCCCATGGCCTGGACGGCATTGATCACCACGTTCTCGAAAGCCTGGCGCAGCAGATGCGCATCCCCGGACACGTTCGGTATCGATGGCGCAATATCGAAGCGGTGGTCGACCGTCGAGTGGTCGTCCACGACGGCCATGCTTTGCTCGGCCAACCTACGTAGATTGACCGGTCCACGCTGCAGGACGAAAGGCCGTGCGTAGTTCAACAGGCGTCCGACCAGCATCTCGAGGCGGGTCATCTCGTCTTCGATGATGCCGAGCAACTGGGCGCGATCATCCGCCTGAGTTGCGCCTTTGCGTAAGCTGGCTACCGCATTGCCAACGATGGCGAGGGGGTTGCGGACTTCGTGGGCGATGACGGCCGCTAGCTCGCCGACCACGGCGAGTTGCTCGCTCTTGACGAGCTCTTGTTGGGTCTCCTCGAGCTGCTGACACGAATCCCGCAGCTCTTCCGATCGCTGATGCAGCTCGGCGGTCCGGCGCTCTAAGGCGGTCGACAAGATGCCGAGCCGCGCCACGAGGGTGACGCTCACGCCGAGGGCCAGAGCGAAGTACCCGAGAGGAACCAGCGGAACGGTGGGATAGAGGCCGGTGCCGAGAGCCGCATCGTTGATGAGAGTGGCCACCAGCACGATGGATCCAAGAAAGGCGGTGAGCCCCTCACGACGACCACGAAAATAGGTGCGCCCATGCAGGAAGACCACGTAGCCGGCAACGGCCACCACCCCCACGTAGAAGAGATAGGCAGGCTTGGTGATCTTCACTGGAAGCTGGTGGACCTGCAAGCCGAACACCTGGTGCGTCGAGAACGTCTCGGGCAGCTGGCGCCACCAGACCCCCGTAGCGATCATCACCAGAAACAGCAGGGTCACGCCGTAGGCCGGGAGCATGATGCGCCACTCCCGTTTCACCCGGGCGTAGCGCAGCGCGTAAAGGAGCAGCAAGGCCAAGGCGATCTTGCTAGTAGCGGCAATCAGGTCGAGCAAGACCCTCAACGGAATCGCCGCCCCAGGATCGACTGCCGCGTAATAGGCCACCGCCATCAGCCCGGTCTGGAACGCCAAACAAAGAGCCAAGAGCCCGAAGGGCAAGTGCTCCGAGTCGGACCGCCGGTACGTCCACGCCCCTACGAAGAACACCGCGAGCCCGAGCGAGCCCAGCATCACCGCGCTCAGCAGCCCAATGAAGAGGAGTGTGTGCATGGCCTCGGCAGCAGCAGCGCCTCCTAAACGATACCTGGGTCGAAGGTGGCTGGTGCATGATTCTCGGTGACCGGAAGACGAGCAAGACCGCCAACCGGTCGGCCACCCACCCTGTCGCACATTCGGCTACAATTATAACCTCTTAATATACTTTCTCATTGTCTAGGTCGGCTGGCCGGTTTACTCTCTTGATGGTTAATCGAAGGAGAGTGGCTGATGTTTTTCCGCGAGCGTGTGCTGGGCCTGGCAACGACCATCCTGCTGACAAGCTGTGCCATCAACGGGCCCCCGCCAGACGAAGAACAAGACGCTGATGGGGTGACGGTCCCAGGGTTTCCACCCATCGACCCGACCGAGAAGTACTTCAAGCCTGGTCCACCACTCGCGACCGGCAACGCCCAAGAGCTGCAAGCGCGCTTCGACTACCACCAGCAGGTCATCGACGCCCACCACTACAGCTACACGCTCAGAGAAAACGAGCTGAGCCACTTCGAGCTGGCCGAGATCACCGGTTTCGAGCAACCGGACGACGTGGGAGACGAGAAGCCACCAGAGGGGCAGAAGGCCTGGGACATCAACCTCCCGCCCAAATGGGACTGGCGCGAGCAGGGCAATGGCCTGCCCGAAGCGCGCAGCCAGGGCAGCTGTGGAAGCTGCTGGGCCTTCGGCAGCACTGCGGCGATCGAGGGAGCCATCGCCGCTTTCGACGGACAGCTCGTCAACCTGAGCGAGCAGCATGTCTTGGACTGCAGCGGCAAGGGCAGCTGCGGCGGCGGGTGGTGGGCCTACAACCTCTTCCTCGGTCCCGGCGCCGTCATGGAGCAGGACTATCCCTACCAGGCCCACGATCAATACTGTAAGCAGAACCTGAGCCACCATTACACGATCGAGTCGTGGCACACCGTCCAGAGCGGCGACATCGAAGCGATGAAGGCCGCCATCTACCAATACGGCACGATCGGCGTGACCATGTCGGTCTGCGGTTCCATTCCCGGCTACGGTGGCGGGGTCTACGATTCGAACGAGTGCAACTACTACAGCACCAATCACATCGTGGCGCTGGTGGGCTGGGACGACACGGTCCAGCACAACTCGGGGTCCGGCGTCTGGTTCATGCGCAATAGCTGGGGCAAGAATTGGGGCAACAATGGCTATGGGACCTTCGCCTACGGCAAAGCCAAGCTAGAGGAATATCCGACCTACGTGGTCTACAAGCCCATCGATCCGACCGACACGGACAACGACGGCGTGATCGACCTCTATGACAACTGCATCAACGACGTGAACCCTGACCAGAAAGACAACGACAGCGACGGCATTGGCGATATCTGCGACCCACAATTCGATTCGTTCGAGAAGCCGATTACGCTGACCGATGACGACAGCCACAAGCTCGAGCTCGGGTTCACTTTCCCCTTCTACGGCACGGGCTATCCCGAGCTCTACGTCAACTCGGACGGCAACATCACCTTCGTCTCTTCCGACGACGCTACGAGCCCGCGAGATCAGGCGCGCTTCCTCACCGGCGCGCCTCGGATCGCCGCGGTCTTCGCAGACTTGAACCCCAGCGCCAGCGGCACGGTCAGCTGGGGCAAACCTGATCCGGACACGGCCTTCATCAAGTGGGACAAGGTCAAGCGCTACGATGGTGGTGGCTATGTCACCGCGACCGTCACCCTCCACGCCGCCGGAGACATCACCCTGGACTGGGGCGATGTATCAGGCTCCCAATATGTGGTGGGGGTGTCTAAGGGCGGCTCAGGGAACAATGGGCCTGCCTCCAACCTGGTCGGTGGAACCTTCTCCTACACGGGGACCAACGCCGTCTACGAGGTATTCAACAGCGCCAACCCGCTCGACTTGGCCTACCAGACCGTGACGTTCACCCCTGGTAATGGACCGGCACCGCCGCCTTCCGAGACGGTCATCTCGGTCAGCGACGACGACAGCGCATCGATTCCCCTGGGATTCTCGTTCCCCTTCTTCGGTCAGAGCTACACGTCCGTCTATGTCAACTCAGACGGCAATCTGACCTTCGGCCAGGGCGACAAGGTCTCGGCCCCTCGGGACCACAACCGTTTCATGACTGGCGCTCCCCGTATCGCTCCGCTCTTCGCCGATCTCGATCCGTCGAAAGGTGGGGCAATCACGGTCCAACAAACCGATAGCGGCTCGCTCACCATCCGCTACAAGGTCGTACCGCTCTACGGCAAGAGCAGCACCAGCACGGTAACCGTAGTCCTCCACGAGTCAGGGCTCATCGACTTCACCTACGGTCAGGTGTCCGGCTCGGCCTACATCGTGGGCATCTCCAGCGGCGGGTCGGGCAACAGCGGTGCGGAGCAGCCCCTCGCGAGCCTCGGCCAACCCATTGGCTTCAGCGGCACCAACACGACTTACCAGCAGTTTGGGGACCCCGAGCCCTTCGACCTGATGGGGAAGACCATTTCGTTCAGCCCTGATGGCGGGGTCGAGCCACCGCCGCCACCGCCGCAGGAAATCTATCTGTCCATCGGCGATGACGACGATGCCAACATTCCGTTGGGCTTCAGCTTCCCCTTCTCGGGCCAGCAGTACCAGAACGTCTGGGTCAATTCTGACGGTAACCTCACCCTAGGGATGGGCGACGGAGTGACCGCCAAGCGGAACGTGGATCGTTTTCTGAATGGAGCGCCGCGCATCGCCGTCCTCTACGCTGATCTCGATCCATCAGCTGGGGGCGCGGTGAGCTATCGCCATGACGACCCCACCAGCGTGACCATCAGCTATACGGCCGTTCCTATCTGGGGCGCCGGTGGCTCCAACACCGCACGGGTCACCCTGGCGGAATCGGGTGCCATCACCCTCGCCTATGACAGCGTGAGCCTGCCCACGGCTATCATCGGCGTGTCCCAGGGTGGCCAGGGCAACACCGTATCCCCCATGGAGCTCGCCGCGATGATGGGAGGGTCGTGGAGCGTCGGAAACAGCGGCGGCGTCTTCGGGATCTACAACAGCAGCGACCCGTTCGACCTGGCCGGTCAGTCGGTAACCTTCCTGCCCTGACGGGGCGCGGCAGGGCCTGGTCTGAACCACTCAGGTTGGATCCGAAAAATAGGCTATTCTGACGATAGTCGTGGTCCCCACCCGCCTCTACCGGCTCGTGCTCGCTGTCACCGCAACGGTCGCCTTCACGTCCTGCGGTGGTGAGAACGAGTCCATCCCGGCGACCAGCACGGGCGGCGGCGGCTCGGGCGGCGAGATCCCCACTGAGAAGCCTGACGCCGGTCCCAGGACATTTCCCTGCGAGCCAGGGGAGCTCGAGCTCGACGACGGCAGCTGTCAACCCGCTGGCGTGCCAGACGGTGCCTGTGGCCAGGGGTTTTCTTCCGATGGCGACAGCGGCTGCGTGGCCATCTTGCCTGCCGATCCCTGTGGCCCAGGCACCATGGCGCTCCCAGGCGAAACCGCTTGTCGATCGATCGCGCCTTGCGGCGGCGGCACCTGGGGCGCGATCCCCGTGGACGGCACCACTCAGCATGTCGACGGCAGCTACGCCGGTGGAGACGGCGATGGCAGTGCCGCCAAACCGTGGCCGACAATCCAACAAGCTATCGACGCGGCTGAGCCCAATGCCATCATCGCAGTAGCTGCCGGCAGCTATGCCGAAAACCTCAACATCCAGAGTGCGCCGGTGCGCGTCTGGGGGAAATGCCCGGCAGAAGTCGAAATCGTCGGCGACCCCAACAACGGCGCGGCGGTCTACGTCCACACAGCCGCGGCCTCGGGAACCGCGATTCGCGACTTGGCGATCACCGGCGGCAGCACCGGGGTGCTGGTGGACGACTCGACTGACGTGGTGGTCGACCGGGCCTGGATCCACGACTTGACCTGGATCGGCGCCTACGCTTACCGCACCGATGAGCCGACCAGCCTCGCCGTGTCTCGCAGTCTCATCGAAGGCGCGGTGGCCCACGGCATCTACGCCTGGGGCAGCACGGTGGCGCTGATCGAGTCAGCCCTTCGAGACACCCAGCCCGACGGGGAGGGAATTGATGGCAGCGGGCTGTGCGCCACCTTCCATGCCGACGACGCCACCGCCTCGTCGCTCCAGGTGCTGCGATCGCTGGTGGAGCGCAACCACGACTACGGGCTGTGGATCTCCGGCTCTTCCGCCACCATCGAAGACAGCCTGATTCGCCAAACCGCACCGCAACCGAGCGATGGCGAAAATGGTCAGGGAATCCACGTGCGGGCCGACGTCGGGGCGGCAGCTCAAAGTGACCTGGTGATGCGGGGCGTGGTCGTCGCTGACAACCACGAGTGCGGTCTGTGCGTGTTCAACTCGGATGCCGTCGTCGAGCGCACCGTCGTGCGGGACGTGGAGCCGCCGCCGGCTACCTCCTTCGGCACTCCCATGGTCTTCGGCGTTGACGGCAAGATCCCCAATTTGCGACCGACCTTGGTGCTCCGCTCATCCCTCTTCGAGCGGGGCACCTACATGGGTGTGGGCATCGTGAGCGCTGACGCCCTCGTGGAAGGCACGATCGTGCGGGACATTGTGACCGACGCAGTGATGGATGACGCCCGCGGCCTAGCCATCGAGCAGGATCCGAACTACGTCCAGCACCCGATCGCCACCCTCCGTGGCGTGCGGGTGGAGCGCACCGGCACCTTCGGCATCGCGGCCATTGGGGCCGATGTAACCATCGACTCGGCCCTCGTGCGCGACATCGCAGCCCAGCCCTCGACGGGCCTGTTTGGCCGGGGCATCGGGTTCGAGGTCGAACAATTCTCCAACACGCCAAGCGTGGGGCAGCTCAGCAATTCCCTCGTCGAGAACACCACCGAAGCGGGGCTCACGGTCATCGGCAGCGATGTCGAGATCGACTCAGTCATCATCCGCGACACCCAGCCCCGACCGCTCGACGGGTTGCTCGGTCGGGGGATGCTCATCCAGATCTCCTATGAAACGTTGCGGCGGGCGACCGCCACCGTGGCCTGGTCCCTCGTTGAAGACAACTACGAGTCGGGCATCATGGTGGCCTCCGCCGATGCCACAATCGCCAACACCATCGTCCGCAACAACGGCTCCTCAGACACCGACAGCCTCTTCGCTGATGGCATCGTCAGCTATGGCTTCGTCGACCTGCAGCTGTTCCTCCTCGAGGCTCGGTCCACCCTGACGGAGGTCATCATCGAATCGAATGCCCGAGCCGGAATCTCCAGTTTCGCTGCCGAGGTGACGGTGGGGGACTCGTGGCTCGACTGCAATCCCATCCAGATGAATGGCGAAGTCGTCGACTACTACAGCTTCATCTACAATGACACGGGCGGCAACCGGTGCGGCTGCGGTGGAGTCACCGAGGAGTGCAAGGTGCTCAGCTCGAATCTCTCACCGCCGCCGCTGCTGTAGCCCCGGGATCTCGGCTGCTGCGCCGACTCGGGGAGCTGGACGCGTTGGGCTGGTGAATCAGGGCGAGACGGCCATGCCCCAGATGTCATTGCCCGCGGCGGCGCCTGCCTTGACCAGGAGGGTCGCGACGGTCTGATCGACCGTTGAGAAATCGGTGGTGCTGTAGATCTCGACCTCCGTGTCGACGGCCATGTCGCCACGGATGTAAAGCCGGGTGTTGTCAGACGAGAACTCTACTTGAGAGGCATCGCCCCCGGCCACGGATTGGGCTACCCGCGTGGCCGTCTGGTTGGCGATGTCAATCACGAAGGCACCCTCGTCGCCCTGCGGATCGTTGGTGACGACCTCCCAGTCGGCCCGCACGGCAAGCCAGTTCTGGTCCAAGCTCCATGAAATGTTGGTCTGGTGGTGTGGCCCGCGGGACCCGCCGGTGCCCGTGCCCGTGAACGTGGTGACCTGGGTGGCTGTGGAGCCCGACAGCTCGAGCACGAACAGATTGAACTGATCGGTCTCCGTCTCGGCTGCGAAGGCCACGTGGGTTCCTGCCGGTGACACGCCGAGCGTGCTCAGGCTCACCTCGGTGTTGTTGACGAGAATGCTCGAACCGGGAACCTGCTCTTGGTTCGCGCCGGTCGCACCATCAGCGCGATAGAGGCGGAAGTGTTGGTTGGCTCCCTCGTAATCGCCGAGATAGTACACCCGACCCGACGAGTCGACCATCGGGGGCAGGTCGGGGGACACATCCTGAGTGTTGGTGAGGCTCGCGTAGGGTGCCAGCTCGACCTGCGTCGGCGTTCCCTGGGTAACGTCCACGCTCCACATGCAGTCACGATTGTTGTTCGCACCGACGTCGCCCTGAATGACCAGGTAGGTGTTGTCAATCCAGACAACTTCCTCGACCGCCTGGTTGGTGGCGCCCGGACCCGGGTCCTGGCTCACCAGCTTGGGCGTGGTATTGCTACCATTGCTCGGCGACACGTAAGCGCGATAGGCGTACTGCGCTGAGCCGTCGGCGGTATAGGCAAGCTGGCCACCGCCGGGCGACCACTGCAAGCGGGAAAACCGAGCGGCGGTGTTGGTGAAATTGGCGGCGTCTGCAATGGTGGTGGGAGCGCCGGTTCCATCAGCGTTGTAAACGTTGATGACATAGGCGTCCGACGGGCCGTTCTGCATCGACACAGCAATCAGTTGCCCGTCTGCCGAGACTGCAACGCTGCGCACATCGGTGCCGACGTCCAGCCCTTGCAGGGTGAGGGTTGTCGGCGTGGCGCCGTCGATGGCCCCAACCTCATTCTTGTCGGTGGTGTCGAAGTCGCCCCAGAAGAAGGCCTTCTGGCTGCCTGGGTTGCCGCCGCCAATGCCACCGCCGCCGCCCGCGCCACCGCCACCGCCAGCACCGCCAGCTGAGCCGCCCATGCCGCCACCGCCGCCGCCCGAGGTAGTACCCCCTGTGCCGCCGCCGCCCGTCGAGCCCGAGGAGCTCGAGGAGCTCGAGGAGCTCGAGGAGGTCGACGTGCTGCTGGTCGAGCTGTTGTCGGTGGATTCATCTCCGTCGCAACCACCGGCTAGCGCCAGCAGCCCAACCGCGCCGAGTGAAGCAACGAGACAAATGCGTGACGAGTATGACATGGGAAGCTTCCTCTATGTTCTGGCTGGCGGGGCCCCCACGGGCTCCAGCTTGTGTGCTCTCACCGCGGGATATGATCCATCCAGTAAGCCGGCGCAAGCAAACTCCCCTTTTCCCCAGGGGATTGGTAGGCAAGGGGGCTGGCCACGGCTGAATAGGCTCAGCCGGCGACAATCTCCTGGGGATTCAGCTTGCGGTAGTCGATCTGACCGAGCTTCATGCGCGCCGCGAGGCCCAGGTACTCGAGCTGACTGGTCGGCGTCTTCAGAAGCTCGGCGGCCCAGGCATCCGCGGCGACGGGATCGACGCTCATGGCAACGGTGTCCAGCTGCTTGACGTCCGCGAGACTGCCACCTTTCGGTCCGTTGCGAAGCAGCACCCGGGTCGCGTCCAGCACCGTGAGGGTAGGCCGCATCAAGGCGGCAAGCTCGCTGATCGTCGCGTTGAGCCGGGTGTGGAACGTGCTGCGCCGTTTGGTGGTGATGCCGATCCAGTTCTTCATGCCCGCGGTGACGCCCGCCGCACCGTGGTGCTTGACGATAGGCACATTGATGATCTTGTCCGCCGTCACGAATGGCTCGAGCACGTCCCAAGCGCCCAAAGCCTGCGACAGGGTGACCACCCGATAGGGGCTCTGGTGGGGAAGGATAACCGTCCCGCCAGCCTTGGCCGCAGCGACTTGAATGCCGCTGGCCTGAAAGGTCCTCTGCCCATCGTCAACGGGACAGTCGGTGACGATGACCTCCTTGGCCCCAGCGGCGAGGCAGGCACGGATCAGCTCGGCCACGACCTCGGGGTTGGTATTGCCCGCCTGGAGCGGCGTCCGGTCCCAGCCGATGTTGGGCTTGACCAGAACCACCTCGCCAGGGCTCACGAAGCTCTCCATGCCACCCATGCGCGCCAGAGCGGCCCGCACGTTGCGGGTCGGGCTCTTGCCTCGGGCGATGACCATCTTGGGCGTCGACGACGACAGCTTGACCCGATGGTCCTTGATGGCCTGCCCCGTCGCGCGCCCGAAACGCCGATAGTGATCGTAAGCGACGTAACTCCCCCCGCCCACCACGCCGGTGACCGCAGCCGCGCCAGCGACCTGGAGGATTCGCCGACGTCGTAGCTTGGCACGAGTGGGTGCCTCGTCCGGGTGTGCAAAGTTGGCAGCTGGCTCGCCTGATGACGGCGTGCCATCCTGGCCTTGGGGGCCCTCATCCGGTGGATCCTGGTGTGACACGTAGCTCCAGTCGCTGGTGATTCGCCCCCTGGGCCGTGCGGGTGAACCCATGGCGGCCCAAGGGCTCAGCAGCTAGCCTAGCACTGGATTGCAGGACCGCTTCCCTGCCCTACCCAAGCACCATGGCACGTCCATTCATCGGCCTAATCTCGGACACCCACGGCCTGGTTCGCCCCGCGGCGCTCGACGCCCTCAGCGGCGCGAGCCGCATCGTTCACGCTGGCGACATCGGTCCACCTCAGGTGCTCCAGGCGCTGCGCAATCTCGCGCCGGTCGTCGCGGTTCGGGGCAACATGGACTTCGAAGGGTGGTGCGCCGAGCTGCGCCTCACCGAGGTGGTCGAAGAGGGTTCCCTGCGACTCTACGTGATGCACGACCTGGGCCGGCTCGACCTCGACCCGGTGGCCGCCGGTTTCGCTGCGGTGGTCACGGGGCACACCCACAGGCCCAAGGTGGAAAGACAGGACGACGTGCTCTACCTCAATCCCGGCAGCGCGGGACCGAGCCGCTGCAGCCTGCCAGCGAGCGTGATGCGCCTCTACCTGTCGGACGGCAAGCTCACGCCCGAGCTCATCGAACTGCCTGCCGACCCATCGTGACCTGACGGGCTCACCCCCGGGCGATCACAGCTCCCCTGCGTGGTACGATGGGACGGATGGTGATGCGCAAACGCCCCCTGACCACACCCGACCAGCCCGCCTATCCACGGCGGGAGGAGCACGTCCTCGCCCGACGCCGGCTCTTGGCCCTGATTGGAGGCGCCGCTTCGCTGTCGTTAGTCGGCTGCGATCGTGACGACGTCGCTGAGACCGAACCCATCACGGCAGCCGACGACCGCGCCAAGACGGCCCAGGACGATCGGCCCGTCGCGACGAGCTCGACCCAAGCAGTGGGTGGACCTACGCCTGATGAGTCAGCTGGCGCGCTCGAGCCCGTAACGAGGCGGCTACCGCCCAAAGGGCCCCGGTCGCTGTCACTCTCACGCTACGAGACGATTCACTACGCCGTGACGATCGTCCATCCCGATCCTCGCTTCGGTGCCTATGCGGACGCCAATCAAACGAAGCTGCTCGGCGCAGCCGATGCAGGCATCCGAGCTGTCCCCCCCCACCAATGGCGCAATGCCGCTGCGCGCGCCAAGACCGAGGCGGCCATTTTGGCCAATCTACAAGCTCTGCTGTCCAAGGAAGGAAGGATCGGCGCGCCCTTCGCTTCCGTCCAGCTCGACGTGCAGAGCATTGTGAAGAGGCCCCGGCGGACCGCAGGAGTACCACCGAGACACGATTCTAGTTTGCCGCTCTGAGGTGGCACGTCCGAGTGAACGTCACACTCTTTCTCACCCACCAGTGCAACCTCCGTTGCGACTATTGTTACAACGGTGAAAAGCTCGACCGGGCCATGCCCGACTCGGTCGCTCGAAGGAGCGTGGAACTGGCTTTCTCCGAGCTCACGACCGACCGCAGCGAGCCGGTCCTCATCCGCTTCTTCGGCGGCGAGCCGTTGTTGGAGCTTCCCTTGATCCGATCCTCCGTCGCCCATGCTCGAACATTGGCTGCCGAAGGCGGCATGCCCGAGCCGACCTTCTCGGTCACGACCAACGGGACGCTCCTCGATTCTGAAACGGCGGCCCGGCTCGAGCGAGACGGGCTCAGCGTAGCGGTGAGCTTCGATGGGTGTCGAGAGGCACAGGACGCCCACCGCCGGTATGCCAATGGGGCGAGCAGCTACGACGCGACCCTCAGAGGGCTGCGCGTGGCGCTCGCCGAGCTGACCTCGGTAGAGACCTGCTCGGTGATTGAGCCGGACACGGTCTCTCTCCTTCCCGAGTCGCTGGACGAATTGCTCGGCCTAGGCGTCTCGGCCATCACCTTCACGCCCAACTATGAAGCGCCTTGGAGCGAAGGGCAGCTGGGAGCCCTCGAACGGGCCCTCGACCCATTGGGCGACCGGCTGGTGGCCAGCTACCGGTCAGGCCAGCCGGTGACCATCGAGCCCTACGACAGCAAGATCCGATCGCACATCGGCGGGGGCTTCCCCCAGAGGTGTCGCTGTCCTTTTGGTCGAGGCGAGCTGGCCGTGGCCCCGAGCGGGCGGCTTTACCCCTGCGACCGGTTGGTGCGCCAGGACGACTCGAATGAGCTGTGCATCGGGCACCTCGACACGGGAGTGGACCAAGGCAAGGTGAAGGCCCTGCGGGGAGCCCTGGCCGAACCTGACACTGAGTGCCAGCGCTGCCAGCTCAAGGGCCGCTGTATGCACTGGTGTGGCTGCGTCAACGTCATGACGTCTGGACAGATCAGCACGCCGTCGCCGACCGTCTGTCGACTGGAGCAGCTGCTCATCCAGTCGGCTGACCGAGTGGCCGCGACCCTCTACGCAGAGAGCAACCCAGCGTTCATGCAGAGGTTCTACCCGTAACGGCCCGCTGGGTCGGGCGCCGCCGCTCAGGCGCGGCCGAACAGACGGAATGGGTGGGAATGAGCCTCCCGATGCCGTGACCGCTGAGCCTGTTGGCCCTATACCCGCAGGTGCCCATGGCCGTCCTCACCGTCAGCATCCTCTTGATAGCCACCATCGCCCTGCTGGTGACCGAGAAACTGTCTGTCGAGCTCACGGCGCTGGGCTTGATGGTCGCCCTGGCGGTCACCGGGATCCTGACGCCCGCCGAAACTGTGGCGGGCTTTGCTCACCCGGCGCCGCTCACTGTGGGCCTCCTATTCGTCGTGTCCCAGGGGCTGGTGCGCACCGGTGCGGTCGACTTCATCACCCAGTGGGTCATGCGCCGCTCTCAGGGCAACCCCAAGGTCTTGCTGGCCTTGATGCTGGTGCTCGTCGGTGGCTTCTCGTCCTTGCTGAACAACACGCCGGTGGTGGTCTTGTTCATGTCCATCACCATGGCCGTGTGCTGCCAACATTCGTTGAGCCCGTCCAAGTTTCTGTTGCCCATCTCCTTCGTGTCCATCCTGGCAGGGACCAGCACTCTGATCGGCACGTCGACCAACATCATCGTGAGCAACGTCGCTGTCGCCCAAGGCCTCGAGCCGATCGGCATGTTCGAGCTCACCTTGCTCGGCGCCCCGATCGCCATGGTCGGCGCAGTGTTCCTCTATTTCTGCTCTAGCAAGCTGCTGAGAGCTCACAAGGAGCCGGCCTGCGAGCTCCGAGATGACGAAACGCAGCGCTACATCTCCGAGTTGCTCATCCCCGATCGAAGCGACCTCATCGGCCTGGAGGCACCAGCCGGGTTGACGCGGAAGCTGCCCAATATCGAGCTATACGAGATCATTCGAGGCAACCGGGTCATCGACCCGCTCGGAGAAACAGTGGCGCTGGCGGCCAAGGACCTCCTCTTGGTCAAGGCATCGGCCTCCGACCTGGCCCAGGTGCTCGACGCCCGCTGCGCGGTCTTGCCCAAGAGCGACGAAGGCACCATCGCCAAACCCTATGACGAGGGCTCAATCATCGTCGAGCTGGTGGTCGCGCCCAACTCGAGCCACAACGGGCGCCGACTGCCCCAAGTGCTGGCACAGTTCGATGCCCACGTGCACTTGCTGGGACTGAAGCGCCAACAAGTGCACTTCTCGGCACAGAAGGTGAAGAACCTCCACTTGTCGGTTGGCGATATCTTGCTGGTTCAAGCACCGGCGGACCACATCGGTCAGATCCGGGCTGCTGGCGACTTCGTCGTCGTAGAGGGCGTGCACCGCAGCATCGTGAAGCGCAGACGGGCACCGCTCGCGATGGCCATCTTTCTCGCCATGGTGGCCGCGGCAAGCTTCGGCATCACCGACATCCTGGTCGCAGCCCTGGCAGGCACGTTCCTGATGCTGGTCACCCGCTGCCTTGCGCTGCAGGACGCCTATCGCGCCCTCGATGCGCGGGTGCTCTTGCTCATCATCGCCACCATTGCCTTGGGCGGGGCGTTGAACAAAACCGGTGCCGCCGATCTCTATGCTCAGGCCTTTCTGACCCCCTTCGCTGGCGCTAGCCCGCAGCTGGTCCTCAGCGGCTTCATCTTGTTGACCAGCGTGCTGAGCCTGTTTCTGAGCAACAACTCGACCGCCGTATTGCTCGTACCCATTGCCTTGTCTACCGCCGCAACGCTGGGCGTCGACCCTCGACCCTTCATCATCGGGATCTGCTTCGGCGCATCAGCTTGCTATGCATCGCCGATGGGGTACCAGACCAACCTGTTGGTCTACGGCCCAGGAGGTTACCGAGTTTCCGACTACCTTCGCCTTGGCCTGCCCCTCAATCTATTCGTCTGGGCGGCCGCCTCCATCTTCGTCCCCATACTTTGGCCACTCTGACGACAGGGAGGCTCAACGCAAGGCGATGTCAGCAACGTCGCGACCCAACTGCTCTAGGTTCTGGACCAACATGCGGTCCGTCGCCACTGAGAAGACCAGCTCATCCATGAAGATGCTGCGCCTGACGACCGAGCCAGATTGAGTCCACCAACGCCCGCAGGTCGCCCCGTCCTTGCCATGGTTGACCCCACCGCGACGGTGGAAACCGTCTTTGACCGACACGTCGTATACCAAGAGACCACTGAAGGTCATGTCCCCGCCGTAGCGACCGTCGTCGCCTCCCTCGCAGATGGTCATGGGTATCGCCAAGAGCTTCCGGTCATCGAAGTAGTTGAAGGCCAGATGGTCGCTAGTCGCCGCCGAGCTCGAGCCGCGGGTCCCGATGACCTCTTTGTGGATCAGCCTCGGGTTGGTGGGCTCAGACACGTCGAAAAGCTGCAGGATGACCCCGTCGAAGTAGGCGAAGCTCCCCTTGTCGTCGGCATCGAAGCCGATGGACAACAGATGATTGCGATCGATCCGATGCATGTAGGTGGAGAATCCGGGGATCTTCAGCTCACCGAGGATCTTGGGCTTCGCTGGGTGATAGAGGTCGAGCACGAAGAGAGGATCGGTCTTCTTGAACGTGACGACGTAGCCCCTGTCGCCATCGAAACGCACCGAGCGAATGTCCTCGCTTGGCGCGATGTGTTCGATGGCGCCAACTCGCACCAAGTTGCCGCTCGGCGTCGTGGCCAGAATGCTCACCATGCTCTCGGCCTGTGGGCTGGGCGCACGGCCCTTGGTCGTAGCGATCCGCAGGTAACCGTACCACTCGTCCATGGAGAACTGATTCAGCACGCGACCGGGAACCACGCCGCTACCGCGATAGGCCGTTTGGGCAGGTTCGGCACCAATGGTGAACTTGTGGAGGTCGCTGATCTCAGCGTGGGAGGAATAGAAGGAATACCAGCCGCGGGGTGAGCGGTTGCGAAAGTGGGGCACCGACATGTACAGCGCCCCGGCAGACGCAAAAACGGCGCCCGGGCGGCTGGCGATGGTGGCAGTGGTCGCCGGCACATCATTGGCAGTCAAGTCGAAGGACACCACACTGGTGAAGGCTCGCCCATCCTGAATACGGGTACGCAACGCAGAGGCACAGAGTGAGGCCGTCTTACCGCCGTCCTTGATCGTAGGGGGTTTAAAGGCTCGGCATTGATCGCTTCTCGAGATTGTTGGGAATTTTCGGGGATTTGAGGGTGTTGCCTACTCGACATGAAGGAATCATCGAGTCGGCGATGGGCCGTCGAGG
>JAUVCD010000134.1 GCA_030590865.1 Myxococcales bacterium
GGAATTCGGCGAACCCATGTACTTCGCCAGCGATGACGACGAAGAGGACGCAACCGTCTCCCTGTTGGTCGATGATGTTCGCGTGGCGATAAACGATATGCTCGAAGACCAGCGCGGTCAGAGCGTGGCGGTCGACTCAACCAGCAACGTGGTCGTCACCGGGCGCTTCAGAGGCAGCCTCGATTTTGGCGGCGGCGCCCTGGCGAGCGTGGGCGACAAGACCGATGTCTTCTTGGTGAAGTACAACGCCGCGGGCGTGCATCAATGGAGCCACGGCTACGGCAACGGAGCCCAGGACCAATTTGGGGAGGGCGTCACGGTCGACTCGACCGGCAATGTCGTCATCACCGGCTATTTCAAGGGCCTGGTTGACTTTGGTGGAGGGGACCTGCCGACCACCGGCGCCAAGCGGGACATCTTCGTGGCCACGGTGGACGCCAACGGAGCCCACCAGTGCAGCCAGAGCTTCGGCAACGGCACCCAGGATCAGGTCGGCAGCGCCGTGGCGGTCGACAGTGGAAACAACGCCATCATCACCGGACGCTTTCGAGATCCGGTGGACTTCGGCGGTGGCCTGTTGTCCACCTTGGGCGGCAAGCGGGACATCTTCGTGGCAAAGTTCTCGCCCTGATCTCGGGAGTGAATGCAGGACAGACGGCTGCCTTTCACTCCGTCGCAGCAGCCGCGACAGGCGGGAACTCGCGGTTAGGGCGAGGGGTGGTACGCTTCAGAGCATGAACCGGATCGGTAACGCGGCGTCTCGTCCTTCCATCTTGACCCTAGGAGTCGCCTTGACCGCAGGGTGCTGCTGGCTGGCGACAGCCGGCTGCGGCGGCGACACCAGCCTTTTCGGCGAGGGGCCCGGCGGGACAGGTGGGGTCACCACCACCACTAGCGGCACCGGCGGCACCGGGGGAACGACCAGCAGCAGCGGCAGCGGCGGCGAGTCGCCTTGCGAGGCCGACTGCAGCCTAATTGAGGCGCTGCCCTGCCAGACCGGCGTGTGCAACGCCCAGACCGGGCAGTGCGAGCTGGCCAACGACGATGATGGGGAGCCCTGTGACGATGGATTGTACTGCACCGTCGACACGGTCTGCGGGGACGGGGTCTGCAAAGGTGGCACGGCGTACAACTGCGGCTGGACCCCAGGGGAATGCGACATCGTCACCTGCGACGAGACGAGCAAGACCTGCTCGCTGACTCAGAAGTCCAATGGCGATCCCTGCGTGTCCGACGACCTCTGCGAGGTCAACGCCACCTGCACGAACGGCAGCTGTAACGGTGAGCCGAAAGACTGCTTCTTCTTCCCTGTGCCCGACGAATGCCACGTGCCGGAGTGTAACCCGCAGGACGGGCAGTGCGTCGCCGTGGCGGGCAACCAGGGACAACCATGCAACGACCCGAACGACCTGTGCACCGTCAACCAAACCTGCAACGCCGGCCTGTGCCAGGGCGGACAACCCATCGACTGCTCCTACCTCGACCAGGACTGCCTCGAGGGGGCATGCAACGTCAACACCGGTCAGTGCACCACTCAGCCGGTGCCGAACGGCAGCACCTGCAGCGACCTCAATCCCTGCACCGCCGGTGAGACCTGCCAGAACGGCACCTGCACCGGCGGCAGCGCGGTGACCCAGTGCCAGGGCGGCGACTACTGTTGCCCGTCTGGCTGCACGGTGAGCAACGACGCGGACTGCGCCATCGTCGAGCTGGACATCGGGGCCCACGACTCGGTCTTCACCAACGTGAACAGTCCCCGGGGCTACTTTTTCCAGGCGCCCACGACCATGACGATCTACGGGCTGCGAGTCCCCACCGCAGCCGGCACCGCAGTGCAGAACGTCCAGGTGGTGCGGTTCAACAACGGGCCCCCGGCCAACTACCCCACGGGGACCAGCAACTTCGTGACCCTGGCCTATCACAATCAGGTGCCCGGAGCGGGCTGGATCCCGGTGAGCATCTCGGTGCAGGCAGGCCAAACCATCGGCGTGATCGGCGCCCGCGGCACCACGACGATGTCCAACTCTTACGGCGCCACCAACACCTATAGCTCGACGATTTTCGGTCAATCGACAACCTTGTACCGGCTGATCGCCACGAACAATCTGTCGGTGGCCCAGGCGACGACCCTCTACGGCCACACCCAGAACCCCTACGGTCGGATCGAACTGCAATACGGGCCATGAGCCGGGCAGCGCGGGAGACTCGGATTCGGACCGACAAAGGGGTATCCTGCAGTTGAGCGATAGGAGGGGACATGAAGGCGATCGCACCGATCTTGGCTGCGGCGTTTGCGCTGATGGGCTGTGCGCCAACACCGGAGAAGCTCTGCCAGCGGCTGGAGGAGCTCGGGTCAAAACCACCGAAATGTGTGTTGCGGCTTCAAGTGGAGTCATCCCAGGATGAGGCCGCGTTCAAGAAGCGAGCCGAGTGCATCAACAATGCCCAGTCCGCCGAGGCTGGGGACAAGTGCATGCACTAGCGAAGGGTCGGTGACGCCCAGCACCGGTGACTGAACCGTCGGCGTCGGAATCCTGCGCTTGTTTGCCAGCTGACACGCCCCCTGCGTGTCGGGTGCCACACCTAAGGGGCTTGAGGGCACTCTCGAGCCATGTAACCAACCGATATCACTCAAAAGGTCATAGTGGCATCGACATTGCTCTTCTCTGGGGCAGGAGGGCAACGATGCACACCATGACAACGACTCAAACCCGCCCCACGATTCCCACCGCGGGCCACAGCAAGCTCACTGCCACACAGCAAGCCAGCCGCGAAGAGGTGCGCCTTGGTCTGACCACCTTGCGGCCCGCGCTCTACGCCCGGGCGCTCAAGCTGTCCCGCTCCCCCGCCCTGGCCGACGACGTCGTGCAAGACACGATGGTGCGCGCACTGCGCTTCGCGACCCAGTACCGGGCGGGCACCAACCTCAAGGCCTGGGTCTCTCAGGTTCTCATGAGTGTGTTTCTGACCCAGTGCCGCCGCAACAAGCGGGAGCGCCGGGCGCTCGACAACCTGACCAAGGACCCCTGTGCCTGGGTCAAGCGCGACGCGCCCGCCATGATGCGTTCGCTGTCCGCACGACCAGCCCGGGCCCTGGCGAGCCTGCCGGATGGCTACCGCTCGGCGGTGCAATTGGTCGACATCCAGGACTTGAGCTACCGCGAGGCGGCCGAGCGACTCGGCGTGCCGGTCGGCACGATCATGAGCCGGCTGCACCGTGGTCGGAAGATCCTCGCCACCGAGCTCCAAGATCAGCCTCGAGCCCAGCGGGTAGCACCCGAGTGCCCAGCGATGGCAGCCTAGCGGCCTGACGACGAGGGTATCCGCTAGCAGCCGTTACATTGGCACGAGCTGCCGCACACCAGCGTCGGTGGAGGGCCGCCTGCGGTGCAGGTCGCTGTGCAAGAGTTCTCGCCGCAATTGACCGTGGTCCCCTCACAAGCCGTGCTGTGCCCTTGGCATATCACCGAGCAGGTGCCCTCGGTCGAGCAATTGATGGTGGTCCCGGTGCAGCTGTTGGTCCACGTGCAGGTGACGTGACACGAATGATCGTCCGGGCAGTCGATCTGCGTTCCCACGCACGAGTCCTTGTTGAAACAGGACACCGCGCAATCGAAGCCGGGCGGACAGCTGAGGGTGGTGTTGACGCAAGCCGAGACGGCCTTGCAGTCGATGTTGCAGGTGCCGCCAACGCAGCCGTCGGTGCACTCTGGGGGGCACGCCCCGCCTGGTGGCTGCGCATCCTGACCACATAGGATCCCCCCACCCGAGCCGGCCGATCCCGCTGAGCCTCCCACGCCCCCACCGCCGGTCACCGTGCCGCCACCGCCGCCGCTCCCGCCGGGCCCACTGGAGGAGGACGAGCTCGATGACGACGCCGAGCTACCGCCGGCGCCGTGGCCTGCCACGCCGCTGACGTCCAGGTAATCGTCGTCGAGGCCGAGCACCTGACTGCACGCCGAAATGGCGAGCGCGGCGACCAATACCCTTCGCATTGAGGCAGAGTATCAGATCGACTGGCTCACCCGAAACGGGGAGCCCCGTCGGAAACGTCGACTCCCAAACAGGCAGTGGTACACTGCTGGTTGGTGTTGGCAACCGCGCAGAAATACCAGAGGATCAGCGAGATCGCTTCGGGCGGCATGGCCACGGTCTACCTCGGCCGGACCACCGCAGCGGCCTCCTTCGAGCGGCTGGTCGCACTCAAGGTGATGCATCCGCACCTCGCTCGCGAGGACGAATACGTCGCGATGTTCCTCGACGAAGCGCGGCTCGCCGCCCGTATCCGGCACCCGAACGTCGTCGCCACCCTGGACGTGGTGGACGATGACGTGCCGTTCCTGGTCATGGAGCTGGTGGAAGGGCCAACGCTCCGGATGCTGATGGGCGCAGCGCGCAAACACCTCGCGGTCATCCCCCACGACGTGGCGCTGCGTATCGTGACCGACACGCTGCTCGGCCTGCACGCAGCCCACGTGCTGACCGACAACGACGGCAGCGCGCTCCGCATGGTGCATCGCGACGTCTCGCCACAGAACGTCCTGGTGGGTATCGATGGGATCTCCCGAATCGCGGACTTCGGCGTCGCTCGCGCTGCGGTGAGGCTATCGGTCACTCAGTCGGGGAACGTGAAGGGCAAGATCCACTATATGGCGCCGGAGCAAGTGACCGGCGACTCGGTGGACTGCCGCGCCGATGTCTACGCAGCCGGCGCCCTTTTGTGGGAAGTGCTCGTCGGGGAGCGCCGCCTCAAAGGGGAGGGGGAGGTGGCGCTGATGTACGAGGTCGTGCAGGCGCCAGTCGTGGGGCCGATAGAGCGTAACGCCGACATCCCCCCTGAGCTGGACGAAGTCTGCAGGCGTGCCCTCATGCGCGACCCAGCGCACCGCTACCCCTCGGCAGCAGCTTTCGCAGATGCCATCGAACATGCCGCCCACGCCATCGGCTGCGGCATCGCCACCCAGCGTGGCGTGGCGAAACACGTCGCGCAGCTAGACATACACCTCAAGCCAGATGTCAGCGGTTCGGGCTCCTTTTCTTCCACAGCGGGCCGAGCGATCTCGGAGACGAGGCGGAGGGGCAGCGAGGACCTGGACGGAGAAGCCGCGAAGGGTACCGGCGCGGAGGGGCTGGACCTGCAAGTGGACGCCGCAGCGACGGGGCGTCGCAAGCGCCTGGGGCTTGGTGTCGCTGTCGTCGCCACCTTGGCGGCTGTTGCAGGAGCGCTGATCGTGCGGAGCCCGGCGCCTGCCGAGACTGCCGAGACTGCCGAGACTGCCGTCGAAACGGACCAGGCCGTCGAGGTCGGTCCCACTGCTGCCGAAACGGCGCCGAGTGCCGCCCCCACATTGACGACAAGCGCCACCAGGACCACAAGCTCAGCTGAGATCGAGGCCACCGAGCCTTCGGCCGCGCCGGTCGCGCCACCACCAACCCCTAGACCCGGCCCAAAGCGACCACCACCCAAACCGACCGATCCTGTCCGCCCAGGTGATTTTCAGCCGACCATATTGTGAGCCGACGCCGAATCATCGCCTTGCTGTTCACCGCGACCATGCTCGTCGGCACGCCCTTGCGAGCTGAGGTCGACGCCCAAGTCGTGTTCACCGAGGCGCGAGATCTCTATCAGGACAAGCAGTTCGACGCCGCGCTCGCTGGCTTCGAGAAGGCTCTGGCCACATCGGGCAGCCCAAACGCGCGCCTCTACCTGGCTCGATGTCTGCGCGAGCTCGGCAGAGTTGCAGAAGCCTACGAGCAGCTTTCCACCACTCGAACCGAGGCGGCAAGTCGTGCCCTAGAGGAACCGCACTACGCAACCACCCGAGACGTGGCCACCGAAGAGCTACGGCAGCTCGAACCACGAATCGCCAAGCTGATCGTCACCGTGCCGGCCTCGGTAACCGGAGTGTCGGTCACCATCGACGGTAGCGTCATCAGCGAAGCACGGCTGGGTGAAGCCCTGCCCCTCGAGCCAGGACAACACGAGCTGGTGGCCACGGCACCTGACCGCAAGCCGGTTCGCTCCACTCTCGTTCTCACCGCTGGCCGCACCAAGAACGTGCCGCTATTCATCACCGGCCCAGGCCCGGCAGGGCCCGATCCCGACAAGGGTCCCGTTTCGGGCAGCGACGGTGGCTCCTCACTCCGGACGACGTCCTTCGTCGTCGGCGGCATTGGCATTGCAGGCATCGCGGCGGGCGCCGTATTCGGTGCCGTGGCACTCGCCAAGAAGGGTGACGTCGAAGACAACTGCGACGGGCTCGCCTGCAACGCTCAAGGCGCCGAGGCCGCCGAGGACGGCAACCTGTTCGGCAACATCAGCACCGTGGGCTTCGTCGTCGGCGGTGTCGCATTGGCGACCGGGCTGACGCTCCTGCTGTTATCGGGGGATGACGACGACGAGGCCCGCACCTGGAGCCAGCGCCGCCACGCCCACTGGCATCCGGCCCAACCGCTGACCATCACCTGGTGAGCCTAGAGCTCCCCGGCCTTGGCCTTTGCGACCCAGAAGGCCAGCTCTCGTTCCATGACCTCCAGCGCCTTGTTGCGAAAGATACGTAACAAGAAGGGGACGTCTAGGTCGAACTCGATGGCCTTGGGCTTGAGGTCGATCTGTCCCTTGAGCTTGATGCCCTTGGCCGAGAAGGAGGCATCAGCATGGGTGTCGCTCGTCCAAGTCAGCAATGGATTGTAGCTGCCATATTTTTCTCGGTAGGCGTCGAAGGCCCGGTCAGCGGCCTTCTTCGCCAAATCAGGAGACAGGTCATGGGGCATCTCGAGCTTCATGGCCCGCGTCATAGCACTTCTCGCGACCTGGTCGCTCGGGATCAGAAGGTCAGCTCAAACACGCCCTGTTCGATCGACCAGGTGGCGATGAGCCCATCGGTCATGAGGATCGTGAGGGCAGCCACTCGGATGCTATCCTCGCACCATGACGTTTCGCCCACTGATGTGGCCCGCCATGTGGTCTGTTGCCTTGGTCTTCAGCTGCTCGGTGGCCAATGCCCCAGATGAGCCCACCGAGCCCGGGGCAGGCGGTGGCTCGAGCCAGTGCGAGCCACCCTACGACACGCTGACCGACTGCGGCGAATGCGGGGTTCCCTGCGAGCCCCAGAACGCCAGTGGAGCCACTTGCGAGTCTGGCAGCTGTACCTACGCCAGCTGCGAGGACACCTATCAAAGCTGCGACAGCGACACGGCCAACGGCTGCGAGAGCGATCGGCAGACCGATCCAGACCATTGTGGAGGGTGCGGTCAGAGCTGCGATGGTGCGCTCAACGTCACCGCCGTCACCTGCGCAGGCGGAGAGTGCGACTACGACGCCTGCGAGCAAGCCTGGGGCGACTGCGACGACAATCGCGACAACGGTTGTGAGACCCCGGTGGTGACCCTCGATGCCTGTGGCGACTGCGAGCAGCCCTGTGCGCCGCAAAACGCTGATGGGGCGACGTGCAATGGCGGCTCGTGCAGCTACGCCAGCTGTCAGGGCGACTTCCTGGACTGTGATGACGACACCGCTAACGGCTGCGAAACCGATCGGCTCACCAGTACCGAGCACTGCGGCTCGTGCGACAGTCCGTGCACCGCACCTGAGCTCTGTGCCGGCGGCACCTGCACCAGCGCCTTGGCCAACTGCCGGGAGACCCTCCAGGCGAATGCCAACGCTAGTGACGGCCTTTATCTCATCGATCCAAACGGTGGCAGCCAGAACGATGCCTTCGACACCTACTGCGACATGACGACCGATGGCGGGGGCTGGACGCTCGTCCTCAACCGCCGAGTCGACTCGGACAACACCGGCCAGCCGCACCTCGATCTGGTGGGTGGCACCTTCGACAACAGCCGGGCCACCAACTGGAACTTCGACATCAACCTGTTCTGGGCTGATTTCACACAGGTCGTCTTCGCGGCACGGGAAAACGAAGACTGCAGCAACTGCGCCATCACGGGCTACGACTCGGCCATTCGAGTGGAGAAGCCCACCGGCACAGGCTGGTCCCAGAGCTGCCCGGGCACCTCGACGGCCACCAACATCGTCAAGCTCGTAGGACCAAGCGCCGGACAAACTGGCATGGCCTTCACCTGTGCGACCTCGCTGGGCTGGGGCTCGTGCAACTCGAATGTGTGCCATTACGGCGTGCACTACCAGGACACGGCAAGCGACGGCGCCTGGTCGTCGAACCAGTACATCGAGATGCACTTCCCGTCCCAATACTCGAACTACGCCAGCTATGGCGACGTCAACGGGACAGACGGAGACGCCTATTGCCGAAGCTGCGCAGGTGGGCTGCCCGCCACGCTCAACCAATCGTCGACCTGCTGTAGCCAGAACACGTACAACGCCAAGTCGCGCTGGACCATCTGGGTGCGGTGAGTCTCGCACCCGAGCTGCGGCCCGCCCTATGGGTTATGGTCGGCCCAGGAGCCTCGAAAGCGCGCGAGTGTGCCCATGCCATCAACGATTCGCACCGGTCCCGACCTCGGCGCGCTGCTCTATTTGTCGCGCAAAGATGTGGAGCAGATCGGTCTGCCGATGAAGCAGATCATCGAGGCTCTCGAAGTGATGTTCGCCGAAAAGGGTGCTGGCCGCACCGAGATGCCGCCCAAGCCGGGCATTCATCCCCGGACCGACGCCTTCATTCACGCCATGCCGGCCTACATTCCGAGCCTCGAATCGGCAGGCATGAAATGGGTCTCCGGGTTCCCCCAGAACCAACCGGCCGGACTGCCCTACATCCATGGGCTGATGATCCTCAACGATCCGGAAACGGGGATCCCCCGAGCGGTAATGGACTGCACCTGGATCACGGCGATGCGCACCGGCGCGGCCACTGCCGTGGCGGCCAAGCGGCTGGCGCGGCCAGACAGCTCGACCGTGGGGATCCTGGCCTGTGGCGTTCAGGGTCGCAGCAACCTCGAAGCCTTGTCGTGCGTCTTCGACGTCACGACAGTCAGAGCCTACGACATCGATGCGGCGGTTGCTGAGCGCTTTGCCGCAGAGCTGGGACAGCGACAAGGAATCGACATCGCGGTGGTGAGCAAGCCGGAGCTTGCGGTTCGGGAGATGGATATCGTCGTGACCTCCGGACCGATCCTGAAACAGCCCACGCCCACGATCGAGGCTGGCTGGCTCGCCCCTGGCGCTTTTGCGAGCCCAGTCGACTTCGACTCTTATTGGACCGCCGAAGCGCTGGCCGAGCTCGACAAGCTGGCCACCGACGACCTCCGGCAGATGGGGTACTACCGCCAGGAAGGCTACTTTCAGGACACACCTCAGCCTTATGCCGATCTGGGTGAGCTTGCCGCTGGCACCAAGCCCGGCCGTGAGTCACCGGACGAGCGGACCATGAGCATCAATCTAGGGCTCGCGCTCGAAGACATGGCCACCGCCATCCAGATCTATCAGCTCGCGGTCCAACGGGGGATCGGGACCGAGCTGCCCTTGTAAGGCCCTGCTAGCCCTTGCGCGGCCAGGCGGGCGCCGACTATCTTTCGTCGAACCGTGGATATCGAGGCAATCCGCAAAACCCTTCACGATCACGTCGTCGGCGAGCTGTTGCTGCGAGACGAGCCGCTGGGCTTTGACGACGACATCTTCGATGCAGGCTTCGACTCCATGTCCCTGTCCCGCCTGCTGGTGTTCATCGAAGAGCGCTTCGGCGCGGTGATCCCTGATGAGGACGTGGTGATCGACGACATCGCGACGCTGAACAGCATGGCCCGCTTCGTGGCGACCTACCTGAAGGACCAGTGAGCGACGACGGCTGGCGCCTGAGCGCCGCAGAGCTAGGCGCCCGGGCTAGCGCCATCGCCCTCGAAGGGGCCGGCGAGCCCATGACCTACGGGGAGCTGGGCCGCCACGGTCAGACGGTTGCTGAAGCACTGCTGGCGGCGGGCATTCAGGCAGGTGAGCAGGTGGCGCTACTGTCAGGCAAGCGAGGCCACGACGAACCCGTAGCCTTGACCGGCCTACTGCTGGCTCGAGCCACAGCGGTGCCACTGGATGCCAGCTCGCCAGCCCAACGGCTGGGCGCCATCGTCAGCACTTGCGGCTGCCGCGCCCTGGTGCATGACCGTCATGCCCGCGCTCTGGCCAGCGACTGTGCGCCTGATTTGCTGCGGATCGAGCTCGATGACGATGGCTCGATAGCCACTCAGACCGGCCAGAGACCAACGGTGGGCCCCCCATCGGATCCGCAAGTCGCTTGCATCCTCCACACCTCGGGCAGCACCGGCACCCCCAAACCCATTCCCATCACCTGGGCCGGGCTCGACGCCTTCACGGCTTGGATGATCGAGCTCACGGAATTGACCGAAGAAGACCGGGTGTTGCGGGTCGCCGAGCTGGTGTTCGATCTCGCCTGGTTCGATCACCTGGCGACGTTTAGGGCCGGGGCCACGCTCTGCACGATGGCGCGACGACAACTCGCCACGGGGCGTTCCCTGACGGCGGCTCTGCAGAAACTGCAACCCACCCTCATCTACGGCGTGCCTGCCCTGTTCAGCAAGCTCGTCGCAGCCTTGCCGATCGATCAGGGGCTCGACCCGCGGCTTCGGGTGATCTGTTTCGCTGGCGAGGTATACCCCATGACCGAGCTCCGACGGCTAGCCGAGCGGGCGCCTGGCGCGCGGCTGTTCAACCTGTTCGGTCCGACCGAGACGAACGTCTGTACCTTTCACGAGGTCCGGCACGACAGGCTAGCTGACCAGCGCGAGCTCCCCATTGGCTTGCCCTGCCCTTACGCCCAGTGTTGGTTGGTCGCCGACGATGGATCCCGAATCGACGGACCGGGCATCGGTGAGCTGGTGGTGAAAGGCCCGACGGCCCTGGGCGGTTGCACCCACACCGGCGATCGGGTCGAGCGCCATCAGGACGGACTGCTCTATTTCCGGGGACGCCTCGACCGGATGGTGAAGATCCAGGGCTATCGAATGGAGCCCGGCGAGATCGAGGCTGCCCTCGCCAACCATCCGCAGGTGCGAGAAGCGGCGGTGGACGTGGTGGACCACCCGCGGCTGGGCACGACCCTGCGAGCCTTCGTATCCCTGGTCACCGCTGACCGCGACAGGACCACCCCTCGACAATTGCGCCAGCATCTTGCCGGGCAGCTCACGCCCACCATGGTGCCCGCCGAGATCACCATCGTCGACGAGCTGCCGCGCACGACGACGGGGAAAATCGACTACTTGGCACTGCCGCACCAAGGATAACGGGACCAATCCACCCGCGTTTCTTGTCCCTCGGAGGCGACACCAGCTAGCGCTTGTACCTCGGGATTGTAAGCAAGGAGGTGACAGCGTGCAGCTTCACCAGACCGATATCGCAGCGGTTGATTACTCCACACCCACTATCACGTTCGAAGAGCTCTCCTCGGTCGAGGCAGCCAAGATCGCGCTGCTCGATCTAGCGATCAGCGACGACGAATGGCTGCATGACCAGGAGACGACCGAGTTCGTGCCTGGCAGTGATTACGGCGCGCTCGCTAATGGTCGACGCCCCATCTGGGTTGCAGACGACGACCTGTTCAGCGACCCGTGGTTCCAGGCCGTCGTGGCCTGAGCAGCAGGGGACACCCAATCCGGCAAGGGCTGTCGGATTGATGCGGGGGGACCGGTCGCGAGTCTTCCATCTGAGCCGCCACCAGAGAGGATGAGGTACCATCCAGAGGATACCTGTCCCGAAGGAGGCACTGCCATGGCCCGCACCATCACCACGTTCGTCGCTTGCATCGGAGTCGCGACCCTCGTCATCGCCTGCGACGATGAGCCATCTGGATCCACCTCGAGTGGAACTGGGGGCGGCACGACGAGCAGCAGCTCCACGACGACGTCCACCGGCACGGGTGGAGACGGCGGTAGCGGCGCCAACCAAGGGGGCAGCGCACCGGGCGGCGGCGGACAGGGCGGCAGCGCTCAAGGTGGTGGGTCCGCGGGAGCCATCCCCGGCGGCGGAACCATCTTGTTCCAGGAGCACTTCGACGACGCCAACTTCTCAGCCCGCGGTTGGTACGACGGTGCCAACGGGACGATCAGCTCCACCGAGCACGTCAGCGGTGGGGGGTCGTTTGAGTGCGCCTTCGCCAACGGCGCGCAGAGCTGCAGCGGCGGCAAGCCAGCTCGGCACTTGTTCACGGCGAGTGAGTCGGTCTACCTCAGCATGTACCTCAAGTTCAGCGCCAATTGGGTGGGCTCGGGGGTGGCCTACCACCCCCACATGTTCCATTTCATCAACGACCTCGAATCGGACTGGGTGGGGCCCTCGCACACCCGCCTGACGACCTACACCGAGGTGGTCAACGGCCGCGCCATGCTGGCATTGCAAGATGGCGTCAACGTCGACACCAATTGCGTTCTGCTCAACAACGACAGCTTCGTGGGCTGCAACGGTGACTTCAACACCTACAACTTCACCGAAAACCGTAGCGTCTGCTCCTGCAACGGCTTGATGGGCGATCTCGACGGCCGGGACTGCTTCTCGACGGGCAGCAACACCTACTACAGCTCCCGAGCCTGGCGCACGCCGTCAGCAGTGTTCACCGACACCTCAGGCCCGTACGACAAGACCGACTGGCACTTCGTCGAGGTCTACTTCGAGATGAACAGCATCAGTGGTGGCGTCGGCGTGGCGGACGGCAAGATCCGCTGGGTGCAAGACGATGAGGTGCTCATCAGCTACGACCAAATCCTGATGCGCACCAACGCCCATGCGACTCTGGCATTCGACCAGTTCGCCATGTTGCCCTACATCGGCCCAGGCTCGCCGATCGCCCAGTCGTTCTTCGTGGACGAGATGACCGTCGCTACCGCCCGTCCGTAGCCGAACGACCAGCGAACGGCGGACGCGAAGCGAAGCGAAACGCTCGCTCGAGCCTACCGGCCCCACTATGCTCGCGCCATGATTCTGCTCCGCGCGTCCCGCCGGGCGGTCCTGGCCGCAGCTACCTTGTTTGCAGCGACCACCCTAGGCTGCCCTCCCCCACCAACGCCGCGCTTTTCTGGCGAAGACTTGGCGAGTGAGTCGCCACTGGGGCCGTCCTACTTGCTCATGCCACTGCCTAACGAGGACGACGCGATCCTCGGTCGGATCCTCGGCGAGCTGCCTGAGCCAGGCCGTTCGCTGGAGGAAGTGGCGAGGCCCAATCCATGCAAGGAACACCTGGAGGCTCCACGAGAGACACCGCTGGCCAGCAGCTTCGAGGATGCGGTCGAGCTCTCAACGAGCGCCGGCGCCAAGGCAATGCTCGGTGGCTTCGGTTTCGCAGGTGACGTCCAGCACGCCACTCACTTCGTGTACAAGCTCAGCACGACCCGCCGTCTTGCGCTGGTGGACACCACCGAATACGCCGAATGTTGCAAAGAAAAGGAGTGCGGCTACGGCTTCGTTGGCGCTTTGATCTATGGCGAGGGCGAATACGCCACCGGTGAGGAAACGGCGGCTTCAGTGAAAGCTGACTTCGCCTTCGGTGGTGCATCCGGTGGCGTGCGCTTGCGAGCGCTTCACCGCCGCAACGTGAAGGGCTGGATTGCCGCAGTGGTGCGGGTGCGGGACCACCAGAAGGCCAAGGAGCTGACCCCCTTCGGCCGCATCACCGAACAGATCGGCATCACCGAGGAGAGCCTGAGCGATATCGTTCGGCCCATCTACGAGCGCGGCAAGATCACCGTCGAGAGCACCGACGGGGACGATTGGGAATTCCAGGATGGCACTGGGGAGGCGGTGAGCGAGAACGAGCTCGCCCGCCGTTACCGCAAGATGGTCAGCGACAGCGAGCTCGAGGATGTCGAGCAGCGACGCAATACCGGCACCGTGGTGCTCTTGAGTAGCGGCTTTCTGCTAGGCGCCGGACTGGTGGGCGTCGCGATCTACGGTTCGGTGGAGGAATTCGAGGGAGGACCGATACTGGCCGCAGGCATCCCCGGCGCATTGCTCGTGCTCGGCGGTGGGATCGGAGCGGGCATTACCCTGTTCAGCCAGGGCCAATACGACGGGAGCACCGAAGATCACGTGCTCACCGAGGCCGACGCCCGCCTGCTCGTGGCGCGCTACAATCGTGCCTTGCTGCGCAAGTCGTTGCGCAAGGCGACGAAAGCCGTGGGCCGCGGCGAGAGCACCATCGAGGTGCGACCCTACTTCAGCGGCATCGGCGCCGGCATTCAGGGCAGCTTCTGAAAACCCACTGAGACTACTTCAGACGCTTGCCGTTCCACGCGCCACCATTGGTGGCAGAGGTGCGATTTCCCCAGGTCCCGGTGAAGCTCTGACCGTCCTTCGCGAGGGTGAACTTCGCCTTGCCGCGCTCACCGTTGGTCTGAATCCAGGTGAGGGTCACCTCGTCGTCCGACACCAGCCCATCGAGGCTGCCGGTGAACTTGCCCGCGTAGGTGCCACCCACCTTCGAGCCAGCTTGCACGAGGGTGACCTTCCCCCAGGCAGTCTGCCAAGTGCCGGAGAAAGCCCCCTGGGCAACCATCGCCTTGTCATCACTGGACGACTTGTCATCACTGGACGACTTGTCCTTGCGCGATTGCGGTTCCTCGGTTTCGTCGTCTTCGTCCTCGTCTTCCGACGACGTCTTGTCGCAGCCGGCGACGGAGAGCGACAGGGCGATGGTGCATGCCAAGACGAATCGCGGAAACGGTTGGTGAGCGAACCTGAACGTCATCTGATGTCCTCTCCAGTCGGGTGCCGATCGGCCTGAACTCTAACTAGTGTTTGTCCTCGCCGGCAAAGGCAAACATGGCGGCTCCGATACCCCGGCGAAACAAGTGGAACTAATCGCAAGGGAACTGTTGGTACCAGAGCAGCGAGGATGCGCCCCCGCCATCGGTCGTCATGAACAGATCACGATGACCGGCCGGGCAGGGCACGCCAGGCGTCAGCGCAATGCCTTCGTGGTTGGCCGAGCCGAACAGAACGGTCCCTGGGCCTCCATGGGTTTTGACCGTATCGAGCTTTCGGTCGTCGCCGACCACCGCGGAGGACAGGCGCGCGACCTCCAGGGTGTTGTGGTTCTCGCCGTGCCAGATGTACAGCAGGCCGGTGGCGCGATCGAATTCGAGGGCCGCTGTCTCGTCGGCAGCCGTCAGATACTCGCCAACAAAGACGAAAGAGCTGTTGCTACGATCGAGATCGAAAGCATAGATCTTGCCGCCGTTCTGGTGCCCCACGAGCATCACTCCGCCCATACCCAGAGCACTCGAGTAGGCTGCTCCATTGGCATCTGCGAAGCCCTGGGCCAGGAGGTACGAGTCGGGAACGAAAGTGATGCCTTCGGCTCCCGCACCGCCGGCAAGAGGCAAGTGAGCGCTGGTGTCCCAGTCGTTCATCGAGACGGCGGTGCCATAGACGGACAGATCGACCTCCTTGATCCGCTCCTGGCCTTCCACGATCAGGTAGAGAGTCGTTGGCTCGTTGAAATCGGCGAAGGTCAGCCCTTCGAGATCCCCGAAGTCACTCCATTCGCCGCGATTGCCGTCATGGGCATCGATCTCGAAGCTGCCGGCCCCATCCTCCACGACCGCCCAGATCTTCGACGGCCCATTGTTGCGGCACAGCCACAGGCTATGGGTCACAGGGTTCCAAACCGCGCCGCTCAGATCGGTGTAGAAATCGTTGTCCCAGATCGGCCCCTCGATACCGGTCAGGTTCGTCGCGTTCGCTGCTACCTCCGCCGGCCACTCGCATTCGAACAAAGGGGTAGTCTGGCACACATCGACTGGACAGACGTTGGCCGTACAGCTCAAGCCATCATCACAGTCCACGTCGTTGCTGCACGTGCCAGCGTCTGAATCGCAGCCATCGGGGACCGCGTCACCGTCCGCGTCCCGGGTGTCGTCGAAGCCGGGGCAGATGTCCAAGCAGTCCAACACACCATCCGAATCGTTGTCCTCGTCGGCGCTCTCGCAGCCGCAAATTCCCGGTTCGATCTTCCCCGGGGCGTCGGGGCACCCATCCGTACAGTCCGGCGTGTCATCCCCGTCGCTGTCCGTGTCCGGCACGCTGCAGCCACAGATCCCAGAGGCAGCCTTGGCGTGGTCCGCCGGGCATTGGTCGATGCAATCAGCCACTCCGTCGCCGTCGCCATCGTCATCAACGTGCAGACAGCCGCAAGCTCCTGGGGCGGTCTTGGCGGAGTCATCGGGACAACCGTCCGAGCAATCTGGGGTGCCGTCCCCGTCTCGGTCCGTGTCCGGCACGCCGCAGCCGCAGATCCCAGGCGCAGTCTTGGCAGAATCCTGTGGGCAGCCATCGCTCGCCGGAGCGGGATCTGAGCACCCGCCGACCAGCAGCGCGATGCCTAGCCAGCTCAACATCGAATCGGGCCCTTGGGTCATCGTCGCCCCATCCTACAGCCGGGCC
>JAUVCD010000567.1 GCA_030590865.1 Myxococcales bacterium
TGGCGGCTCATGATCGTTCACATCTCGGTGGGGGCGTCCGAGGCTCGCGAGCGCGGTGTGAGCCCAAGCTCTCCGCAATCGGTGCGCACTGGTGGCGATGGACAACGGTGAGCGCTGTCGTGGTCGGCAACTCACCACGGAGGCACGGTGGGCACGGAGTGGAGATTTATGGGGAAACCACGGAGGGCGCCTCGCCACTGGGCGGGGGGAACTCAGGGGGAAGAAGAGGCCAAGCTGGTCCACGGGGGATTGACGGATCAGATTCTCTCGGCGGCATTCACCGTCCACACGGCGCTTGGCCCGGGGCTGCTGGAGTCGGTCTACAAACAGTGCCTGTGCCATGAGCTGAGCGAGAAAGGGCTCACCTACGATCGGCAGATCGAAATCCCGATCCTCTACAAGGACGTCTCACTGCAGTGCGGCCTCAGAGTTGACTTGATCGTCGATGGCAAAGTGTTGCTCGAGCTCAAGTCGGTCGATGAGATCCATCCGATCCACGAGGCCCAGCTGCTGACCTACCTACGGCTGACCCACATCACCGTAGGCCTACTGCTCAACTTCAACGTCACCGCGCCAAGACACGGCATCGCCGGCCGCGTCCTATAATCCACTCCGTGCCCTCCCTCCCGCGCCCTCCCCCAAATCTCCAAATCCGTGTCCCCCGTGCCCGACCTGGTGAATCCTCCCGTAGAGGCCGACAATCAGCACAGTAGCCGCCATTTTGAGCACCCATGCCCCATCAATCGGGCCGGGCCACACGAAGCGTGACCGTGCCGAGGGGGCGGCTCATCGGACGGCGCCGAGGCCCCAAGGGATCTGATCAATCAGGAGCCGCCAGGGGCGCGCGAGACCGCAGCGCCTTTCGGGCCAGAAACTAGTCCGGGCGCCTCAGAAGCTGCCGGTCAGGCTGAAGCCCTGATAGGCAGGCCCGACCGACACGCCAACATCCAGCCCGGTGGGTGAGCCGGCCTGGCTCGATGACGAGCCACTGCCCAGGAAGTACCACACCAGGCCACCGCCGATGGCCAAGAGGCCCACCGCAAAGACGCCGCCCCCGGCGCGCTGCAGGGTCAGTCCATCGTTGCCCAGCTCACGGGCCTCCAGGTCGTCGCACTGGTCGTGAGACGGACAGATGCTCTCGGCATCACTGATCTTGCTCGAGCCGACCCCCAAGAGGACCGCGCCAGCGATGGCGGCTGCTCCGCCGACGCCAATGACAACCCAGGGTAGTACGCCGGGGCCCGCGGCCGTGTCGGGCGTCGTCGAGCCGTCACCGTTGCCGTTTGGGTGGGGCTTGGGAGTGGTTGGGTCCGGGGGCGGAGGGGGCGGCGGATCGGGCTTTTGCTGCCGCTTGAGCAAGGCCTTGAGGTTCACCACCTTGTCGACAGTGGTCCGATCAGCTTTGTCGCCGATCCGGGCGATGTAGGTCTCCAGGGCCTGGATGGCTTTCTCGGTCTCGCCGAGCTTCTCGTAAGCGTTGCCGATGTTGATCAGCAACATGTGAGCGTTGCAGTCGAAGTTGTAGGCGTCGACCCAGGTTTCGATCGCCCGGTCGTAGCGAGCCTTGTCGTAGAATTGCTTGGCCGCCGTGTGCATGCCCTTGGCGGCCTCGACATCGCTCTCCGTCGGCTCGTGATCACAGGCCGGATAGGAGGCTGCCCCAAATGTGTTGGAGCTAATGGCCAGCACCAACAGGCCAGCTGCGACGCCAGATCTCACGGCTTCAAGCGTATGCTGTGTAGACATTACGGCGGCAACAGAAATCGTGGTGTCCCAGCGGGGACCCGGGGCCGCTCACCAGCAGCCCACCAGCAATTCTAGTCGCACTCGGCGATAGAGGAAACTCCTGACCCATTCAACCTCCTGGCCTGGCGGCGGGGTAGCGGGCTGGCCAGGCTGCGGCGCCGCCGGATGGGACTAGTAGGGAGTCACATCGTGACGCTCGGCCCGACGAGAGGGTATAGTCCCTCCGGCCTGCCCGGGACAACCCGATGCTCCCAGCCAAAGAGCAGATCCTGGTCGTCGACGACGAAGCCAATCTCCGTAGGGTGCTTGCCGCCTTGCTGTCTCGGGATGGCTACGAGGTCCACGCGGCCGAGGATGGCGAAACGGCGCTGGCGTTCCTGAAGGAGCACCACATCGATCTGGTCATCACCGACCTGCGCATGCCGCGGATGAACGGTATGGATTTGCTGCGCGGGGCCCTGCGTGAGGACCCGACCTTGCCGGTGGTCATCCTCACCGCCCACGGGACGGTCGACAACGCCGTCGAAGCCCTCAAGACCGGTGCCTTCGACTACGTCAGCAAGCCCTTCGACAAAGACGACGTGCGCATGGTGGTCCGTAAGGCCCTGCGGACCAGAGCCTTGTCGAGCCGTGACGCCAGCCATCAGGGGGGCTTTGCGCCCACCGAGGCAGGGGCTCCGGGGGCTGGTGTACGTTTTGGGATCATCGGTAGCGGCCCGGCCACTCGAGAGCTCTATGGCCTCATCGATCGAGTCGCCGATACGCCCACCACGGTGCTGGTGTCAGGTGAGAGTGGTACGGGCAAAGAGTTGGTGGCTCGGGCCCTACACGAGCACTCGTCCCGACAGGACCGCCCGTTCATCAAGGTCAATTGCGCCGCGATTCCCGGGACTCTCATGGAGTCGGAGCTGTTCGGCTACGAGCGGGGCGCCTTCACCGGAGCGGTAGGATCCAAGCCTGGTCGCTTCGAGCTGGCGTCCGGCGGCACCCTGTTCCTCGACGAGGTCGGCGAGATCCCTCCGGAGATGCAGGTCAAGCTCTTGCGCGTATTGCAGGAGTGCGAGTTCGAGCGAGTCGGGGGCATCAAGACCATCAGCGTGGACGTTCGACTGGTCACCGCCACCAACCGGGACCTGAAGAGCAAGGTCGCAGAGGGCACCTTCCGCGACGACCTGTACTATCGCTTGAACGTGGTGCCCATCATGCTGGTCCCGCTGCGCGACCGGGCCGGCGACATCCCCGAGTTGGCCGAGTTCTTCGTCGACAAATTCAACAAGCGGCTCAAGAAATCCGTCACCGGCGTCACCGCCGAGGCGTTGCATCGGCTGCAGCAATATCACTGGCCAGGCAACATTCGGGAGCTCGAGAACATCATCGAGCGCGCCATCTTGTTTGCTGATGGCAGCCAGATCGTCGAGCCCGACCTATCGCCCGAGGTTTTGGCTCAGACGGACGGTGGGCCGCCCGGCGGTGTGGGCAGCTCGGTTCAGAGCGTGGCAGAGCACGTCGAGGTGCCGCTGGGCAGCGAAGGGCTGAAACAGCAGGTCAAGGCCGCCACCAGCCGGCTCGAGCGCGAGCTCATCGTGCGGGCGCTGAAGCAAACGGGCGGCAACGTCACGCACGCTGCGCGGCTGCTCAAGATCTCGAGGAAGGGCCTGCAGCTCAAGATGAAAGAGCTCGAGCTCCGCAACAGCGGATGAGCGGAGCGGACAGAACCTGGCTCGGTTGGGTAGCGGTCACCGTGGTTATGGCTGTCGCCAGCGGTTGTCGTTGTGGCGGTGACCCGGGGGCTGGCGACGGGCCGGATGCCATGCCCGCTTGGGATGTCGCGCCTCGTGCTCAGCCCACCAGGGTGGGCATGGAGTGGATCCCCCCGGGCGTGCTCATCGCAGGGACCCCGGTCGGTCGGCTGCCCCGGATCGCTGACGAGGAGTTGCCAGGCGTGCAGGTCCCGATGAAGGGGTTCTTCATCGATCACTACAACTACCCTGGAGAGCCAGGAGCGATTGCTCGGACCGGCGTTACTCAAGCTGAGGCCAAGGAGCTGTGCGAGCAACAGGACAAGCGGCTGTGCACCGAGCTGGAGTGGGAGCGGGCCTGTAAGGGACCGGATAACCTCACCTACGAGTATGGCCATCTCTACGACCCGGCCATCTGTGCCAGCGAGGCGACCGATGCGCTGGCGCCCGCCGGCGTCAACGCTCGCTGCACGTCCGGGTTCGGCGTCGCGGACATGCATGGCGGGCCCTGGAACTGGACGGCCAGTGCTTGGGGGCGGGGCAGCACCAAGAAACGAGTCTCGGTGCGTGGTGGTTGCGGTCCGGAAGGGGAGCTCATCGGTCGTTGCGCCCATGCTCGTGCGGCCCGTCCGGACAAACGAGACGGGCGTATGGGCGTGCGGTGCTGTGCCGGTGAGGTCAACACCACCGAGGTGGATCTGTCGGTAGAGCGGGGCGCCGAGCTGCGGTTCCGCCGACCAGACCCGGCGCTAGCCGCGGCGCTCGCCCCCTTTGTGCCTGAGGAGATCCGCAACTCGGTTGAGGGTCTACCGGCCACCGCCCAATTTGCCGTCGAGCGACTGTGGATCTGGCGACCGATTGGTAACGAAGAGGTCATCATCGGCGGAGGCTGCGCTCGCCCGCCTGGCCACGACGCCTGTGGGGTGATCATCGCTCGACTCCAGAAGGACAAGTCGCCTGAGCTATTGGCCTTCCTGTCCAGCGACTGGTGGATCCCCACGGTTGGTGAGCACGAGGAGGCGCGCCGGTTGTTTCTTTATGGGGGCGACATCGGTGGTGCCTACCGCAAGGCCATCGTTTACCAGTGGGGGCGCATCGGCGAGGGCGTGAAGTACCGCAAGAAGCGGGGAGGTTGGGTTGCGCCACGGTGACTGGACGCCCGGGCAGGGGTAGTCATATTCTGAAGGTGTGATTCTTACCCTCGCGGCTGTTTGGGCTGCGGGACACCGGGTGAACATGAAGCGATTCCAACTGGCCTGCATGAGCCTGACCGTGGCACTCCTGATTCCTGCCGGTTGCGGCGGGGACAGTGGCGAGACCAAGGCTGTCGATCCGCCGCCCCCGCCGCTGGAGCCGATCTGCACGGCCGGGACCCGCTGGGCGCCTGGCACCGTGGCCTTTGGCGAGGCGACCGAGGCCTGGGCGCTGACCGGGGTGCAGGGGACCAGGCTTTCGACGGTGGATTTCGACGGCGATGGCTGGCCTGATCTGGTGGTCCGCCGAGCGACTGACGCACCGGATCAGTTCTTCGAGCCGCCGGCGTGTTGCGCCACCAGCGATTGCGCCGACGGTATCGAGTGCCCCCAACGTCGCGTTTTTCTCATGAGGAACACCGGCGCGGGCACTTTCGAAGACGTGACCCGCAGCTCAGGGCTCTTGACCAACCGGGTAGAAACGACCGCGGGTTTGGGTCGGCCGGGGCAGGTCTATGCGTTTGGCGACATCGACAACGATGGCGATCTCGACGTGTTCACCGGCCGCGGCGACAGCCCCGACAATCCCCAGGTCGAGACCAGCGAGATCATGCTCAACCAGGGGGACGGCACCTTCGCCTTAGGCCCGGCGGAGAGCGCCCTGCGGATCGCTTCGGGTGACTCGACCTCCGGCGCCGCATTTTTCGACTACGACCGCAATGGGCTGCTCGACCTGTGGACGTCTCAGAGCAGCTGGGATGGCTCGCAGCGTAACGACCACCTCTACTGGGGTGACGGGTTGGGTGCCTTTGGAGAAGTGACCGATCCGCTGGGGATGACGACCATGCCCTGGGTGGCCCTCGACGATCTCAATGGGGCTCTGGCGCACACCGTCGGGTGGTCAGCCCTAGCCTGTGATCTCAACGGCGACGGAGATGCCGAGCTGCTCTCGTCCTGTTACGGCCGCGGGCCCAATCATTTGTGGCAGGCCACTGGGCCTGCGGGGCAGTTTCAATTCGTCAACCGCAGCGTCGACTCGGGCTACGCCTTCGACCACCGGGTGGATTGGAGCGACAACGAGTCAGCTCGTTGCCACTGCCAGCTCCACCCGACCGACGAGGACTGCGCCGGCGTACCCGCGCCGCAGTATATCCAGTGCAACACCGACGCTGACGCGTTCCGCTGGAACCACGACTACGACCGCGAGCCATTTCGCCTTGGCGGTAACAGCGGCGCCACCATCTGTGCGGACGTCGACAACGACGGCGACATGGATCTGTTGACGACCGAGATCGTGCACTGGGACGTGGGCAGCACCTCTGATCCGAGCGAGTTGTTGTTCAACAGTGGCGAGGCTGACGTGGTCTTCGAGCGGCCAGGCAACGATGTGACCGGTCTGACCCGGGTGCATGACATGGTCAGCTGGAATGACGGAGACATGAGCGGGGCCATCTTCGATTTCGACAACGATGGCTGGCCGGACGTCTACATCGGTTCGAGCGACTACGAGGGAGCCAAGGGGCTGCTTTACCACCAGCTGAGCCCCGGGGCTTTCGAGGCGGTGCCTTTCTCCGAGGGGATCGACCACAACCGCAGCCATGGCATCGCCGTGGCCGACTTCGATCGAGACGGTGATCTGGACGTCGTGGCGGGCCATTCCAGATCCCGCTGCAGTGGGACGACGGACTGCTACCCCACCGGCGACGTACGCTTCTTCGAGAACCTAACGGCCCAGAACGGCAACTGGCT
>JAUVCD010000436.1 GCA_030590865.1 Myxococcales bacterium
AAAATATGACCGTCGTCGCCGCCGTGGTTGTCGTCTTGTGGTAAGGCGCCGCAGGCGGCTTTCCATAAATCCACAACCATTGATGGTGCCAGCCCCATGTCCTGCCACGCCAACCATGAAGAAAGCGGAAATACCACTTGAGATCTAACCGGCCAATTCCCAGCTAGCAGACGTGTTCGGTTTCGCGTTTGTTCGAGGCGGATTCGTGTGGATCCCATTTCGGAACCCTTTGGTCCCTTTGACTAGGTCTGTGCTGTCCATGACAGCGCGATGAAGGCGGGGAGATTTCGTTGTTGTTCGTGCAAGAAGCTCAAATGGAAGCGCACTCGGGATCAGCGCTATTGCGGCGCGAGGGAGTGTCAGAAGGCGCGCAAGAACAGGTGGCGGCGCGAGAAGTACGCAGCGGACGCTGACTACCGAGCGAATCAACGGGACAGCACGAAGGCATGGCTGGGGGGCCGTGGTGGCAGCGCCGCTTACTTCCGCGCGTACCGCGCAGCCCAAGGCGAGGGACCGGAACGCACTTCGGGACCGCCGGGTAGCGTCGGTGCCGAGGGCCCTTGCGTTGACCTCTCAAGAGGCGCTGACGATGCAAATAGCGACGCGAGAAGCGGACATTCCGTCGTGAAGTCGGGGGTATACATGATGAATCTAGTGTCCCCATCTTCGCGCGCAAATAGCGACGCGTTCTTGGTGACAATCTCTTCGATTCCACCTGGTTACACGGTTTTTGCAAGTATCGACCCGATGGTCGACCAGGGCGCGGATCGCTAGATTGCCAGCACGATGGGAGACACCGAGCCACTGCTTTGGCGTCGTCTGATCCGACACGAAGGCGGCTGGCGAAGGGACAGAACGCCATGGTCACGGGACGCTTCGACCACGACAACGGCACGTTTCGTCTGTACGACGAGGCCGGCGGTGAGCTCGCCGAAAGCAACGAATTTCTCTCTGCGCTTCATGCTCGCGGGCTATCCGCTCACACCCTTCGCGCATACGGCTACGACTTGGTCGTTCTCTATCGCTGGCTGGCGAGCGAGAAGAAGTTGCTTCAGCAATTGCGTGCCGACGACCTCACGTCGTTCATTGTCGCGCAACGCCAAGCGGGGGCCAGCCCTCGAACTGTCAATCGGCGTTTGTCCACCTGCTACCTCGTGTACCGCTACTGGACCGGTGGGGAGCTCATTGGAGCACGGATCAGCCTACCAGGAGCTCACTACCGTGGCCGTGGCAGAGATCGCCATCTGGGCCTCCACCAGCTTTCTCGACAGGCTCGGCGCAAGCTGCGCGTCAAAACGGCGCATACTGTCGTCGAACCGCTCACCGCCGAGCAGGTACGCGCGTTTGTGCGCAGCCTGCGTCGATATCGCGATCTCACCATCGTCTACCTCATGCTGTTTTGCGGGTTGCGGTCGCAGGAGGTGCTTGAGATACGGCGAGACCATCTGTCCTTTGAGGACCACAGACTTCGTGTGTTCGGCAAAGGACAACGCGAGCGGATGCTCCCAGTGCCCACGTTCGTGCTGGATACCTTCAGCCGCTACCTTCAGATGGAACGGCCCAAAGCTTGTTGCCACTCGGTGCTATTCGTCGTCCTGCAGGGGCCACGACGGGGTGCACGGATGACGCCCGCTGGACTGCGCAGTCTGTTTCGTCATCGTCGCCAACGTCCCGGGCTGAGCAATGCTCATGCCCACCGGTTTCGTCACACCTTTGGAGCGGACATGGCCCGAGTAGGCGTCCGGTTGCCGGTGTTGCAGCGAATGATGGGGCACGCGGATAGCAAAACTACGCTCCAGTACATTCAGCTTTCTATGGCCGACATTGCGGACGAATACCAAAGAGCCATGGCAAAAATCCAACAGCGATACGACTCGGCATAGCGCTCTCATGGCCAACAGCGACCTCCCGCCGGCCGCGACTGCCTTCTTGGCCACGGATCAGGGCCAACATTGCGAAGCTGTTGTAAAGACGTTCCACTACTGGATCGCCGACAATGGCTTACAACTCGAGCGACTCACCTCCTACGACATCGAGAGCTTCTTGCAGCGTCCCCGTAGGACGTCCACCGGTCGACGAGTCTCCACAACTTTTGCCGCCAAGCTGCGTCGGTATCTCGATTCGCTGAAGGCACAGGGGAGGGTGTCGGTCGACTCACGCTGCCTCGACTTTGGACGTGACATGCTGCCCCGTGTCGCCGACACATATGTGGTCACCAAGCCAGCAGCCAAAACTGTTGTGCAGCGCTTCCACAAGTGGCTGTGCAGGACTCATCGCTGCCTACGTCAACTGGCTCTCCACGACATCCAGACGTACTGGGGAGGAACGCTGTCGCCGCGTGGGCTCACGCTGGGCAAGCGCCGCCATCGAATCCTACTCATCGAATACCTCGAATGGCTCCGCTCCAAACAAGAACTGTCCTTTGAGCCTCGGTATCTTCGAGAGGGCGCCGTACCCCCTATCGCCGAGCTGTTTTTCGAACAACTTCGTTCGACTCGCAAGCCCTCTACCATCGGCTCCTATCGAACCAGTGTCCGAGGCATTCACACCTGGTTGCGCGTCCGCGGGCTGCAGCTCAAAAACCTAACTCGGGACCACATGGTCGAGTGGTTCAACAGCCTCCGCGATCGCGGACTCCATCCGTCGACTCGAGTCTCGATCATCACGAACGTAACCGTGTACTTGCAATGGCTGGATCAACGGGAGGCATTGGCCTGTGACGCCGCCGAACTCGTGCGGCCGACGGATAAGCCCAAGCTCCCGACGTATCTGCCTCGACCTCTGTCGCCAGAGGTTGACCGGAAGCTTCAACAGCGGCTCGCTGAGTCAAAGTCCAAGTACCGGCAGGGCCTGTTGCTTATGCGGCGTACTGGCCTACGCATCGGCGAGTTGATCGCATTGCCTTACGACTGCACCCGCTCCGATCTCGAGGGCCACACCTACCTGAAGGTGCCGCTAGGCAAGATGAACAACGAGCGGTTGGTGCCCATCGACAGCAATGCCGCCGGACTCATTGAGCAGCTACAGGACCGCGGCCATGCCAATCGCAAGTGGCTTCTGGAGTCCCGACCAGGCCGTCAGACAGTGTACCCCGTCTACAGAGCCCACCTTCAGCGCCTGCACAAGCAACTCTCGCTCACAGAGCCGTTGCTCTCGCATCGGTTGCGTCATACCTACGCCACTACTTTGCTCAACGGCGGCATGAGCCTCGTCGGCCTCATGAAGTTGCTCGGTCATCGCGACCACCGCATGACCCTTCGCTATGCCGCCATCACGCTACAGACCGTCACCACCGAGTACCATCAGGCTCTCGAGCGCACGGCCGAGCGCTACAGCCTGCCCGGGCTTCCTACTCGAACGGCTGAACTGGAACCCGTTCGTCTACTTACTGAGCTGCTGACTTGGGTCCAGAAGCGGGGCGCAGACCATGCGTCCTACCGGTCGCATGCCAACCTCCTAGGCCGCCGCATTCGTCGCTTGCGCAACGATATCCGCAGCTTCGCGCCAGGTGGCAGGGGCGGTGCGTAAAGGTGCTCGCCCTGGACAAATTGGCCAGATAATTGACCGATTGGGCCGGAATCTCGTGGCAACAGTGCGACTGACCGTTCGATGGTCTCACCATTGCGCCAGTCAGCCGCCTGCGGTTGTTACGTACGTGAAACGGCTTCGAAGTCGTTTTGATGCAATGGAATGGGGCTCTGTCCCGCTCACGAGGTCGAAATAGCGGGTGCTATGCTATTGCATGGAGCCCGCCAACAACCGCAACACCAGGCTCTCGCGTGAGCAAGTCGACCAGCTAGCCGACGACATCGCCATTGCTGCGGCGCACATCGACGCCGCGACTCATCAGCTGTTGTCTTCGATCCGGCGATTCGATGCTTGTGGCGGGTGGTATCGGCAGGGTGCCAAGTCTTGTGCCCATTGGTTGAGCTGGCGCATTGGATTGGGGGTCAATGCAGCTCGAGAGAAGGTGCGGGTGGCGCGGCGGCTCGGGGAGCTGGAGCTCATCGACGGGGCGCTGCGGGACGGTGTGGTCAGCTTTTCGAAGGTGCGGGCCATGACGCGAGTGGCCACCGCGGAGAACGAGGCGAAGCTGTTGGTGATGGCCAAGTCTTCCACCGGGGCGCAGCTCGAGCGGATCTGCCGCGGGTATCGGCAGGTCATGGAGCCGCGCAAGGCTCGGCAGGATGATGAGCGGCGCTATGTTCGCAAGCGGCACACTCGCTCTGGGATGGTGCGTATCGAGGCTCAGCTGCGGCCGGATGAGGCGGCGCTGGTGATGCAGGCTCTTGGTGAGATGCGGGGCGTTGCTCGTAGCTGTGCCTGTTGCGGTGATGACGGTGGGGCGGAGGGAAAAATTACCGCGGTAACGTGCGGGCATGGGACCGAGCGGACCACGGCAGCGGAAATTACCACGGTAACGTTTCCGGGCGTCGCTGACCAGATCGAGGCAGCAGCGGAAATTACCGCGGTAACGTCACTGCACGACAACGGGCAGGGCAAATCGGCAGCAGAAATTACCGCGGTAACGTCTCTCGACCCTGAGCACGACACGCCGACGCCCAATCTGGCCGACGGGCTGGTGTTGATGGCTGAGAGCGTGTTGGCGACAGGTCCGGCGGCCCGGCGGGCAGGGGAGCGTAATCAGTTGCTGGTGCAGCTCTCGGAGGAGCGGCTCGATACCGGCGAGCTGGGGAGCTGGCGGGCCGAGCTGCATGATGGCAGCTGGCTGTCCGGGCCGAGCCTGATGAGGCTGGTCTGTGATGCCAGCGTTACGGTGGTGAAGACGGCTGCAGATGGCTCGATCCTGGACGTGGGGCGCAAGCGGCGGACGATTCCGCCGGCGATGTGGACGGCCCTCTTGGCGCGAGATGGCGGTGGGTGTCGCTTTCCTGGCTGCTGTAGTCGCATCTTTCTGGCGGCTCACCACATCGAGCACTGGGCGCAGGGGGGCCACACCAAGCTCGACAACCTGGTGCTCGTTTGCGGTCATCATCACGAGCGACTGCATGAGGGGGGCTTCCAGGTTGAGCGGCGCGCCGATGGCACGCTGGTCTTCATCACGCCGGATGGCGAGCTCATTGAGCCGGCTCCTGCGCCGCCTACCGTCACGGGCGAGGCTCTGCAGGTCATCACCGCTGACCATCAAGCACAGGGCCTGCACATCGACCGCAAGACGTCGCTCCCCAACTGGTTTGGTGATCCGCTCGATCTGGGAGCCGCCGTCGGGGTGCTTCTCCCGCGGCACGACGGGCCGTGATGGTGCGCCCCGGCCCAGCGGGCGGCTGACGCTCAGTCAGGCCAGTCCTGCACGTTGGGCATCGACGAGGTTGCCTTGGGCGGGGCCCCCGACGCCGTGGCTGGGGCAGCAGGCGCGGCCGTGGACGGTGGCGCGCCTGTTGGAGACTGAGGCGGCGACCGGGTCGGATTGAGCGGTGCGGTCTGGTGGTCGCTGCGTGCCACCAGACCAGAAGCGGCGGGCCTGGCTGGCGCTGAGGCTGGTGCAGTCCCCCCATCGCTAGCCCCCGACGGATCGCCGTCTGGGTTGGTCCCATTCTGAAGGGGTGGGTCCGCGGCTGGATCGCCGTTGCCAGCTTCGAGCGAGCCTGCCACGGTTGCCGCCACGTGTGCCGCGCCGCCGGCTAGGGCGGTGGTTGGCTCGGCGCTGCTCAACCACCAGGCGCCGGCGATTGCGATGGCGCCAGCTGCGGCGGCAAAGCCGGCCAGGCTGCGCTTGGGGCTGCCTTCAGGGCTGCCTTCAGGACTGGGGCCCGGCGTCGGATGCTGGTCCGAGGCGGGCAAGGTGTCACCCTCGACCTCGTCAGGCATGGTGCGAGCTGACGCTGGCTCGGGGGAGCTGTCGGCTCCGTCAGCTGCCCGGCTGCTCGACGGATCGATCTCCGTGTCCTCGTCGGCGATGCTGACTTTGACGCCCCCACCTACCCGCACCGGTGCGCTGGTGGGGTCGGGCCTGAGGCTCGAGGGTGCTTCGAAGGCTGCGGTGGTGCTGTCGGTGTAGCGCTTGAGGGCGCGCCACACTTCCCGCAGGTCACTGGGGCGATCGATGACTCGTCGCGAGAGCATCCGGGTGACCAGGCGGGTGATGGCTTCAGGGAGCTCGGGCGCCACTTCCTCCAGCGGCGGCAGGGTGGAGGTGACGACGATCTTGAAGACCTGGCCCACGTTGTCGCCGTCGGTGGGCAGCACGCCGCTCAGCGCTTCGTAGAGGATCACGCCCAGGGCCCAGATGTCGGCGTGGTGGTCGATGTCCTTTTCGCCGCAGATTTGCTCAGGCGCCATGTAGTAGGGCGTGCCGAGCAGCGAGCCGGTGCCGGTGAGCGAGGTGCTGGCTTCGAGCGAGCCGTCGACGGCGGTCAGCTTGGCGATGCCGAAGTCGAGCACTTTGACTTCGATTGGGCCATCACTGCCCTTGGCGAGGAAGATGTTCGCAGGTTTCAGGTCCCGATGGACGATGCCGAGCGCGTGAGCCGTGCCGACGGCGCTCACCACCGGCTGCATGATGGCTGCCAGCTCGCGCAAGCCGATAGTCAGCTCTCGATCGAGCTTCTGCTCGAGAGATTCGCCGGGCAGGTAGTCCATCACCAGCACCGGGATGTCGTCGTCCAGCTTGAGGATCTCGTGGATCTTCACGACCGACGGGTGCTGAATGGCAGTCGCCGCGCGGGCCTCGCGGAAGAAGCGGCGTCGCGCCGTGGGCGTGACCTCGTCGCCCTTGATGAATTTCAAGGCGACTTTGTCTCCCGAGTCGATCCGTGTGGCGGCCCACACCTGACCCATGCCACCTTCGCCGATGCAGCGGGTGAGGGTGTAGGTATTGGCGACCTCAGCGCCAGCTACGAGCTCGAGACTCATCTCCGGATCTAAGCGACCCCCTGGTCGATCAGGGTAGGCGGCGGTCCGGGGGGTAGCAAGCGACCTCAGGACGTTGCTGCCCCGGGACTGCGCCCCAATACGACCGCGTTTCAAAAAACGTCCCACAGGGCCGTAATTCAAAACGCGGTCGTATTTAAGCCCCCTATGGAACCAACCAGTTGCTGCCGCTCCCGAGTAGGCCAAACCTCGATTCGTGACCGATTCCCCTCACCCCCACCCTCGCGAGCCGCTGACCCGACGGGTGCATCAGAGCAAGCTGCTCGCGAGCAATGTTGGCGGCATCGCGGCGATTGCCTTCGGGGTGGTGTACTGGACCGACGCTAGCGGAGTCCTCGAGTTTGGCGTGGCGACGATGTCGGTGGTCTTGGGCCTCTTGACCCTCGTGTTGCCAGTGGTGGTCAATCGCCGTGTACGTCATCGGTACCGTCGCCATCTGGCCGCTTTGGCTGAGACCCAGCAGCAGGCTCAGCCGGTCTCAGCCATCCGCGCTGGCGCGGGCAAGTGCTGCATCGCTGGGCGGGTGGTCGTGCTCGCCCACGCTCATGGGGATGATTGCGATGTTGCTGTTCGGCTGAGCCGCACGATCACCCATGGTCGCGAGCGGAACTCAGTATTCCAGGGGGGCAACACCGCATTCGCCGACTTGATGGAGGTGCGCGCTTGCGGGCGCTTTGCCGTCACCGACGACTCGGGGGTGGCGGTCGTCGATCCCGAGCAGTTCGAGGTGCTCACCCGCACCCCCACCGAACCCTTCGAGGAGGTCGCGGCTTCGGTCCGGCAAGACGAGCTGGTCGAGGTGATCGGTCTGGGCCGCCGGGCGCGGGTCGAGGATGTTGACGAGTTGCTAGGCGAGGCTGGTTACCGCGATGGTGAGCCCACGGTGCTCCTCTTTGACGGCCAAGACGACCCGGTCATCATCGTGGCGCGCCGTCGCGATTGACGGGAATGATGTAGGTCCCATCCAGCCGATCGATCATCTCGTCGTACCGTCGGTCCAAATCCTCGAGGGCCACCGCAAAGGTCTCGGTGGTCAGTGCCCCTTTCTTCAGCTGGGCATCGAGGTGGCTGCGCTCGTTGGCGTACCAGGTGTCTGGATCGAAGTTGTAGGTCACGGTCGGTACAGATCAGTTTGCCTGCTGGCGGCGGCGGCGCATCAGGAGCAGCGCCAGGCCGAGCCACAGCCACGGCGTGCTGGGTGTCCGTCCCGCAGTGCGACAGCCGCATGACTCGGTTGTCGTCTTGGGGTCGGCATCTGACGATCCCGATGCTCCGCCGGTACCGCTGCT
>JAUVCD010000310.1 GCA_030590865.1 Myxococcales bacterium
AACAAGAGTCCATAGTTATCAAGGATGAAGATGGAACTATTATAGGAGAATATTTTGCGGATATACTTGTGGGTGATATTCTTATTATAGAACTTAAAGCGTGCACGCTCCAGCCGCGGGCCTCTTGCAGGTAGAGGCTGAACAGGAAGCTGGTGCCCACCGCACCAGCGTAGGTCAGCAGCTGCACGGTCAGCGCCCGGAGCAACACCATGTTGGAGGTCAGCATATCGAGCGGCACCAGTGGTGAGGCAGCCCGGCGCTCGATCAGCACGAAGGCCACCAGACAGACCACCGATCCAGCGAGGGCGACGCGGCCGGCCACCGACTCGGCGGCCAGGGCGCTGCCCCCGATGAGCAACAGCAGGCCGAGTGAGCTCGTCACCGCGCCGGCCCAGTCGAAGACCAGCTTCGGTTGCCGCCAGCGATGCTCGAGGCAACGCCACGAGGCCAGTGCCGCACCACAAGACACCACCGCACTCAGCCCGTAAACCCAGCGCCAGCCGAGCTCGGTGGTGATCATCCCGGCCACGAAAGGGCCTGCCGAGAGTCCCGTGTAGACCGCCCCGATGCTCAGCCCAATGGCCTGCCCCAGACGCTTACCTGGAACGTTCTCGGTGAGAATGGCCATGTTGGTGGCAGCAACCAGCGCAATGGACGCGCCCTGCAAGACGCGCATGGCCAGAAACAGGGGCACTGAATGGAGGAAGCCCAGCGCCAGCGTCGTAGCCGCAAAGACTGCAACGCCCAGGGTGAAGAGCGTGTTCTTGTCGCCCGCATCACCCAACCGCCCAAACGGGAGCACCAAGGCTGCCGAGGTGCCCAGATAGAGCGTCTCGAACAAGCCCAGCTCGGCCCCGCTCATGGAAAGCTCGCGCCCCATGCTGGGCAAGGTCACGCCGACGCCCGAAAACATGAACGGCGTGGCGAAGTTGGTGAAGGCGATCGTCCAAACGACGGCGCGCTTCTGGGTGGAACAGGTCGTCAAATGGGCTGCCCGAAAAGGAGCATCGTGGAGGGGATCACGGCAACATGGCACATGCGGCTCAATCGCGCAGCCCGCCGCTCACTCCCTGGCCAGCCCGTGACCGGTTGAGGACAGGACCCACCAAGAGCCCCCAACGGCACCCGGCCTGGGTTATAGAGGACCCCATGAACCCCCTTGCCAGGTCCGCCCTGCTGGCCGTGGTGGTGGCTGCCACCACACCGGTGACCATCGCTCGTGCCGACCAGCCGACCGGGCAGCCAGGCCCGCTCCAGCCAGCGCCAGAACTGGCCACACCGGTGCAACCCGAGCCTGCCCCAGAGCGGTCAGACGGCGACGAAGGTGGCGGCCCGAGCATGGCGCTCGGGATCGGTGGGCTGGCCGTGGGCATCGCAGGGCTCGCAGCGGCGGTTGGGTTGCTCGCTGCCGCTGAGGACCGCAGCACTGAGGCGCTCGACCTGAGCAAAACGATCAAGGCCGAGACACCGGTGCCGGCCAACCAGTGCAATGGCCCGCTCGAGCACGCCAGCTGTGACGATCTGAAATCGGCCGCCGACGACAAGGTCACCTTCACCGCCGCCGGTTTCTTCTTGCTCGTCGCCGGCAGCACCCTGACGCTGACCAGCGCGCTCTACCTCTCTGTCGGCGGCAGCGATGACGAGAGCACGGCCGATGAAGGCAGGCACAATGAAGACGGGGACAATGACGTCGCGGTGCAGGTGATGCCGACCCTCGGCCCTAGCCAATGGGGCGCTACCGTCGGAGGAACGTTCTGATGCGCTGGACTGTCTGGATGTTGCTGACCAGCCTTGCGGCCACCACCGCCTTGCTGATGACCACCGGCTGCGAAGCCGAGTGCTCGGCCACCTTGGATTGCGAGCCTCACACGATCCCCACCTCTACGACCACCACCGGTACGACGACCGGCATGGGGGGTGCTGGCGCTGGGGAGACAGGCGGCGGCGGCGCTGGCGGCATGGGCGGTGGCGGCGGTAGCGGCTAACGGTAGCGCCGCCCAGCTAAGCCTCGATGCGGAAAAGATACGCTCGCTGTCGCGGCGTCGTCACACTCTTCGGCCAGGCGGCGACGTCTAGGCTGCAATGAGGAAGTTTCAACATAAAGCTCGCAACCTAGCCACCGTCATCGGGTGCGCGGCCATCACCGCCGCCGCCGGGATCACCCTCGGACTGCCTGCCGCGACCCACGCCGGCGGCAAAATCGCCCTGCAACAGCCCGCGCAGGCTTCCCCAAAGATCATCACCGAGGGCCGGGTGGTGCGGGACGCCAAGGCCAAGAGCGGCTGGGCGCTGGAGGTCAAGGCCCGCAACGCCACCGGCACCATCCAGAATTGCACGGTGGTGGCCCAGCTCACCGAAACGGTGTCGAGCCCCATGTCCCGGGTGATGCCCATGCCCCAGGTCATCTGGGAGAAGAAACACCAGCTGGAGGTCTTGCCTAACAGCGAGATCGTGCGGCGCTACGCGGTGCCGGCCAAGGTGGCGCTCAAGCTCGCCAAGGCCATGCCCAAGAAGAAGAAAAGGGCCAAGCACAGCAATCAGGCTCAGCAGGGCCAACGCAAGCAGCCCAGCCCTAGCTTGGAGATGGCCGCGCGATCCTTCTACCGCGTCCGTGTCACCACCACGGCCTGACCGTGATGCTCTCCGTCCCAGCCTTCCTCCGCAGACCCTTGCTGGCCCTGGTCGGCATCATCCTCGGCCTGGGCATCACGCTGGTCGTGTTGCGCGTCGCGCCGGACCGCGAATCGCCCGAGCCGGCCCCTCGGCCGCTTGCGGGCCAGCTCTTATCCGAGGATGAGGGGCCGCTGGAGGAGGTGCTGTTCCACTATGTGCCCAAGCTCGAGCCCCTGTTGCGGAAGCCTTATCAGGACTTCCTGGGCACCCTGCATCCGACCACCCGGCTGGTGGCCGTCGTGCCCGAAGAGGCTGGCGTCACGGCCCGGCTCCGCACCTTCCTGGCCCAGATCGACCCATCTGAGTCGCTCTGGCAACGGACCCGGGTGGTCGCGGTGCCCGGGCCCATCTCGCCGTGGTCCAAAGATCGAGCGCTGGTCATGAGCCCGCCGGCCGGCGAGTCCCGCAGCCTGTTGCTGGTGCCCGAGCCACCGGCCTTGAAGTGGCGCGAGCGGCGCAACGACTGGCGCACCGTTCAGCTGGTCGCCAGCGCCATGCCGGAGCGTTATCTGGTGCACCAACTGCCGCTCGAGCTAGACGCTGGTGACTTCGCGGTGACGGGACGAGGCGTGTTGGTAGACGTCAACTTGGTGGACAAGAACCGCCACCGCGGCATCACCTCACCCGCTGAGCTGAAGCGCTTTCTCGAAAGCCGACTGGACCGGGACGTGGTGGTGCTGGGCCAGCGAGTCGGTGATGTTCCTCGGCACCACATGTCGATGTACATGGCCCCGCTGGGCCACTCGCAAGGACGGGACGTGGTCCTGGTCGGCGACGTCCGACTCGCCCGCCCGATCGTCGGTGCCGACTTCGTTCCTGGCGAGCTGAGCGCAGACACGGGCAAACCGCTGAAGGCCGATTTCAGCGCCGAGATGGCGGCCCGCCACGATCGTGCCGCTCGCGACCTCACGGCCGCAGGCTTCGCGGTGGTGCGCATCCCCACCGTGGCCTTCGACGACAAGACCTACCTGGCCTACACCAACGGTGTCTACGCCACTCGCAACGGCACGGCCATCGCCTGGGTGCCGCGCTACGGCATCGAGCAATTGGACGAGCTGGCCTTCGCTACCTATCGGAAGCTCGGCTGGGAGGTGCGACCCGTCTCGGTTCGCAAAGTCTACCCCTACCACGGCACCATCGGCTGCCTGGTCAACGTCCTGTCCCGCTCCCCCCGCCGCAGCTGACCCAGCACCCCACCACCAACCGATCGGCTTGCGTGCCGATGAGCCTGGCACGTAGCATCGGTGCCAGGCTCGCGGGCCCTTCGACAACCCACCCCGCGGGCATGGAGTGGCACATGCTTCGCTTGACTAGGCACCTGCTGTTGCCTGTTCTGTTCGTTTTGCTCGCCGGCTGCACGGGCGGCGGCTGCTCTAGTGGCTGCGCCTGCGCCGGGATCACCCCGCGCATGGAGGGCTTCCCAGTGGCCCAGCGGGCTGAGAACGCAGCATCGGTCCGGCTCACCGATTCGGGCCTCGACTTCCTAGAGCAGAACCTGGGCACCCTGGCAGGGCTGTTGATGGGCGACGATGGCGGCGCCGTGCTCACCTTCGAGATCCCGCCGACGAGCCAGAGCTTGGTGGTCGCCAACGTCGACATCTGCCCTGACGGGCCCAACCCCAATGCCAGCCCGCCGGAGTGCGTTGCCGAGGTCGATCTGGCCAGTGCCCAGCTGCAAGTCAGCGCCATCGACCCTCACAACATTACTGTCACCGGACCGCTACCGTTCCGCATCCAGAAGCTGCCGGTTCGCGTGACCTGGGGCATCTGTCCGGTGTGTTTCGAAGAAACGCTCGACATCGTGCTCAATGAGCTGAGCACCTGTCCGGGAACCGACCAGCCATTCCAGGACTTGGGGCTCAACGCCGACTTGTCCCTAGAAATTGACGCCGCACAACAGCACACGCGCTACGGCTACAGTCGCCTGCGGATCCTCGATTTCGGCGTCTCGCAGCCAGACATCCTGGCCGGCATCGCCTACTGCGGCGGCGGGCTGACGCCGACCATCCTGGATGCGCTGGACAATTTTCTGATGGGCTTCATCTTCAACAGCCTGGTCGGCTCACTCACCGGCCCGCTCGAGGATGCGCTCTGCCAACAGGCGGATCCGACTCAGAATCCGCCCTGTCCAGACGGCTCGCTGGATGTCGACGGCATCTGCCGTTATGGCATCAACGAGACGGACGAATGTGCCTCCAGCGTGCTGGGGGTGGATGGGAACATCGATCTGGCCAGCCTGCTCGGCGCCACGGGTCTCGGTGCCAGCGGGGCCCTGGATCTGCTCTTCGCCGCGGGTGGCCAGGGCGTGCGAGACGATGGCTCGGGGCATCACTGGGGGGACCTCAATCCCATCGGCCAAGGCGCCACCGTCGCCCTCCAAGCCGGCGCCGAGCCGACCCCACCGACCGGTTGCGTGCCCCTGGCGGAAGCCACGGTGCCCCTCGGCATCCCGGTTCCCGACGAGCTGCTAGGCAACACCCTGCCCGACTGGCCCAGCAATCTCGACGGCCCGCATTTCGGCTTCGCGCTGTCCGAACGATTCCTCAACTACGCGCTCATCCAGCTCTACAACTCGGGGGCGCTGTGCCTCGGCATCACCGCCGACACCTTGGGCGACGCTGTGCCCCTGACCACCGCGCTGATCGGCCTCAGCCTCGGCTTGCCCGAGCCGCGCAACTCGTTGGAAGAGCTAGCCCGGCAGAAGCAAGCCGCCCCGATGGCCATCGTGCTGCGGCCCCAGACTCCGCCTCACATCGAGATCGGGGGCGGCACCGACGTGGCCACCGACCCGCTGCTCCACGTGACCCTCAACCAGCTGTCTCTCGACTTCTACGCCTGGTCATTGGACCGCTACATCCGCGTCATGACGGCCACGATGGACGTCACGCTGCCGGTCAACCTGGAGGTCACTCCCGAAGGGCTGCAACCGGTCATCGACGAGATCGGCATCAGCAATACCACCGTGGACAACTCGGCCCTCTTGCGCCGCGAGCCAGCACTGATCGCCACCGCCCTACAAGAGCTGCTCGGCGGCCTAATCGGCGACTTCGTGGGCGGTGCGCTGGCGCCAATCGACGTCAACAGCTTGCTCGGCGGCCTAGGTCTCACACTCGAGATCCCGCCAAGCGAGCCTGGGGCGGGCTCGCCGGGATTGCGCAAGCTCACCAAGGGCAACGACGACTTTCTCGGCATCTTCGCCACCCTCGGCATCGCCACGCCCGAAGCTACTTCAAACGCCGACCAGCAGACCGCTCTGCCCCCGGTCCGCTCGGAGACCACCGCAACGCTGGTCGGGCTGGAGATCGATCCAACGGGCCTCCGGTTCGATGGCAGCACCTTTGGACCGGCGCCACGAGCCTTGCTGCGCCTCGGCTCCTCGCTCGACGATGGCAGCCGAGCGATCGAGTGGCAGTACCAGCTCGACCGCGGGCCGTGGCACCCCTTTTCCACGGACCGCAACCTGACCGTCGATGACAGCTGGCTGCGAATTCAGGGACGGCACGTGGTGAAAGTCCGTTCCCGCGTGGTTGGCCAGGTGCATAGCCTCGATCCTGAACCGGTCGAGGTGGTGGTGCTCATCGACGACGAGGCACCGGTCGTGTCTGTCGCCGAGGATCCCGAAGGCCAGGTGACCCTCCAGGTGAGCGACACCGTGTCCGGCTCGGCCCGAACTCTGGTGCGGGTTCGGCTCGGCGACCTGGTGGACGGCGCCCTGCAATGGGGCCCTTGGTCGCTGTGGCTCACCGCCGACGAGCTAGCACCGCTCGAGGCCTCGAACGCAGCCTTCATCGATGTTCAGGCCCAAGACGAGGACGGCAATATCGGCACGGTCACTCAGCCGCTGATCCGCGGCCGCGGCGCTGCCGATGCCGCCGGCTGCCAGTGCGTGGCGATCGGCAGGCCACCCACCGGCTCAGGCTGGATCCCCTGGCTCTCGGCCGCCGCGCTCGGACTGTTGCTCGGCACCCGCCGCCGGCGACGAAAAGCCGCCGCTGATTGATCCTACGTGCACCAGCCGCGATAGCTTGGCAGGCTGGGCACCGTGAGTACGGAGCTCAATCACCGAACAGAGCGGCGCCGGCCAACCAGCCGCCGGCCAAGACGAAGCTGGGCAGCCACCGTGATCGTCCCGGCGATCGGCTTGGCTGTGCTCGCCGCTCTGGCATGGCGCCATCTGCACCCGGCTGAGCGGCCGGTTCGACAAGTGCGGGCATTACCCCCACCTACGGCCCTGGCCACCCACTGCCGTGACGTCATCGGCAAGCCGCGGATCGAACAGGTCGTGCCCGGGGTGTGGGTCGCCCTCGCCTACGACCTGGCCAACACGATCTTGGTCCAGACCAGCGCCGGCAACGTCATCATCGATCCAGGCATGAGCCCCAAACGCGCTGCGACCGTCAAGGCGGCGCTACATGCCAAGGCGCCGGGGCCCACCCGAGCCATCATCTACACCCACAGCCACATCGATCACATCGGTGGTGCCAGCACCTGGAGCGAAGACGACACCGCCATTTGGGCCACCGAAGGCTTCGTCCGTCACTTCATGAAGCAGTACAGCCGCTTTCGGCCCGTCGAGGCCCGCCGCGGCGCCCGCCAGTTCGGTATCCATGTCAGTGACGAGGCGCTCCCTTGCTCGGCGCTGGGACGACGCATCGACATGATCGCCGCCGCCGAGACGGGCACGCTGATGCCGACCCATAGTTTTGCCGGGCGGACCACGTTCGAAATCGGCGGCGTGCAGTTCGAGCTCGAAGAAGCCCACGGCGAGACCCACGACCAGCTGCTGGTGTGGCTGCCCCAGAGCCGGGTCCTCATGCCTGGTGACAACTATTATCAGACCTTTCCAAACCTCTACACCATTCGCGGCTCTGCCCCGCGCCCTGTCGACGCTTGGATTGCCTCGCTCGATCGCATGCGCCGCCTCCAACCGGAGCACCTGGTCCCCTCCCACACGGCGCCGGTCCACGGGGCCGACGAGATCCGCCGGCGACTGACCCGCTATCGTGACGCCATTCAATGGGTTCGCGACCGCGTCGTCCGGGCCGCCAATGCGGGGGCCTCACTGGACCAGGTGGCCGAGGATTCTGGCCTACCTCCCGCCTTGGCTGAGGACCCGTCACTGCAGCAGCTCTACGGCCAGCTCGACTGGTCGGCTAGGGCCATCTACACCAATCACCTAGGGTGGTTTGACGGTCGCGCCGAGACCCTATACCCAATGCCCAATGCCGAGCGGGCCAAGCGCACGATCTCATTAATGGGAGGCACCGAACCGTTGTGGCAGGAAATCGATGCCAAGTTGGGCAGCGAGCCGCGCTGGGCGCTGCATTTGCTGGCGTTAATGCGAGACGCCGCGCTAACGACCGGTGAGCCTGGAAGTCGCTGGGCGACCGCCGCGGCTATGGCAATGGAGTCCATTGCCCAGACCGTCAGCAACAGCAATGGCCGGGGGTACTTGCTCGAGCGCGCCGATGAGCTCCGTAACGGCGTGCAGCCATTGCTTCAGCCGCGGCCGAGCCAGGCCCTCTTGCAGGCCATCCCCATGCAAGCATTTTTCGACACGATGGCTGGCCGCCTCATTCCAGAGCGCTCCCAGGGCGTCCATGAGGCGGTCGTCTTCATCTTTCACGACACCAGCGAGCGCTTCGTCGTAACGGTGCGCAACGGCATCGCCGAAACGGTGGTTGGCGAACCGCTGCCTGGCACTCCGCCACCCATTGCTACGGTACGAGCCACCGCCCACCTGTGGCGAAACCTCGCCGCCGAGCTTCAGACGCCTGCCAAAGCAGTGGCCAGCGGCGAGCTCTCGGTAAGCGGGAGCCTGACGGGGTTCTACACCTTCATGCAACGATTCCGCATTGGCCTGTAGTGGCTGCGCTCTAGTGGCTGCACGCTAGCGCCTGCACGCTAGTGGCTGCGCTTGCTTCTCGAAGACACCGAAGGTACCCATGATTTGCGATGCCCATCTCCAAGCAGGTCAGCGAATTCATGTCCCGAGCCTCCTGGATTCGAAGGATGTTCGAGGAGGGGATCGAGCTGCAAGCAAAGCACGGACGGGACAATGTCTACGACTTCACCCTAGGCAACCCTGACCTGGAGCCGCCGGCAGCCTTCATCGACAGGCTCCGCCAGCTGACCACCAATCCGTCCCCTGGCATGCACCGTTACATGCCCAACGCTGGGTACCCCTGGGTCCGGGACAAAGTTGCCGAAGCACTGAGCCAAGACTCGGGGATCGCCGTACGAGGGCGGGACGTGATCATGACCGTAGGCGCCGCCTGCGCCTTGAACATCACCCTCAAAGCGCTGCTCGATCCAGGGGACGACGTACTGGTCTTCGCCCCCTACTTCGTCGAATACATCTTCTACACGAGCAACCACGGCGGCACGCCGCGCATCGTGCCGACTGACGACCAATTCTTGCCCGACCTCGACGCCCTCGAGCAGGCAATTAGTCAGAAGACCAAGGCCCTGATCATCAACTCGCCGAACAATCCTACCGGGGCGGTCTACCCCCGCGAGGTGCTCGAAAAGGTCGGCGCCCTGCTCGAACGAGCCGCCAAGCGAGTGGGCCACCCGATCTATCTGCTCAGCGACGAGCCCTACCGCAAGATCAGCTACGACCAAGAGGTGGTGTCCCCCTTGGCGATCTACCGTGACTGCGTCTTGTGCACCTCTCACTCCAAAGACCTGGGCCTGCCTGGGGAGCGCATCGGGGCGGCGGCCGTTCACCCTGAGGCAGCGGATCGCGAGCTGCTGGTTCAGGCGATGACCTTCGCCATTCGGACGCTGGGGTTCGTCAACGCCCCCGCGCTGATGCAGCACGCGGTGGCGGAGCTTCAGGACGTGACCGTGGACATCGACCACTACCGACGCAACCGAGACCTGATGTACCAAGGACTCGTCGCGGCTGGCTACGACTGTGTGCTGCCTGGCGGAGCCTTCTATATGTTCCCCAAGGCGCCTATCGCCGACGATGTGGAGTTCGTGCGACGGCTTCAGCAAGAGCGCATTCTGGCGGTGCCGGGCACAGGGTTTGGAACCCCAGGCCACTTCCGCTTGGCCTATTGCGTCGACCAGTCGGTCATCGAGCGGGCGCTGCCGGGCTTGGCCCAGGTTCGCGCAGGCTGCTGACACCGGTCTCTGCCTCAGCGACCCAGCGGGTCAGCTGCCAGGCATTGGACGGCTCGACCCCCCATCGGCTACGATCGGCGCCATGCTTGGACACCTCCGTTTCGTCAGACATTTCGCCATCCTCCTCATCCCAGGGCTCGCCATGGCCGCCTGCGCCGATGCCGACCGCATCGAGCCGCCGGTCCAAAGCGCAGTGCAGCACACCGTCTCTTTCGTCGGCTACGTCTACGATGGCGCCTCAGGCGAACGCATCGATGGCTACACCATCGACTACCAGACTCGGGATGTACCGACCGCCGGGACCGTGGACGATGACGGCCGCTACGCGCTAGGCGATTTCAGCGTCTGGGAGGACTACACCGTCATCATCACGGCAGAGGGCTACCGGACCTTCATGTCCCACAACGGGATGGTTGGCCTGCCCCCCGGCATGGCCCAGAGCGACGACATCGCCGAGCTGAGCAGCCACCAGAATCTGCACTACGACGCCTATCTCTTCCCCACGGACCTGCAATCCCCGGCTGGGCAACTCACCATCAAGACCGGCATCGCCGGTGAGACCCCATCGGGCATGATCCGCCTGCGCCCGGCGAGCGCATCGATCTTGGCCGATGAGGGCACCGAGACCCCCGGCGGAGTCACCGGTCAGGTGTGGACCAACGACGAGGATCTGCAGGGTGACATCCTTACCAGCGATTTCGCCAATGGCTCGTTCACCCTTCAAGCGGGCGACCTGATCTACGGGGTGACCTACCAGGTCGACATCTACGAAGTGACGGGCTACCAGCCCTTCGATGGCACCTATACGACAGGCGTCGAGACGAGCAAGACCTTCACGCTGGTCGAAGAGCTAGCCGCTCCCCTCGAG
>JAUVCD010000769.1 GCA_030590865.1 Myxococcales bacterium
GAGCTCGGCGTCGAGACCATCGACGGCGGCGATTGAGGCGGGGTCGACCGCCCCGCCCAACCAACCATCACGCCACCGGCCCACCCCGATCATGTGCCCTGTCGCTCCGCCATCGTTCCTGACTCAGCACTGGCGCATCGACCGTCTCTGGAACGGCGACGCCGCGCAGCCGGGGGAGGTGGTGGTGGTCGACTTCGCCCGCCATGGCCAGTGCCTGAGTCTCCACGTCGATGCGCCTTTCCACGGCGATCCCCCGCCGATTCTCGAGGCGGGGCCGGTCGACCGGCTCTGGGAGCACGAGGTGGTGGAGTTGTTTCTGCTCGCCGAGCCAGACCGCTATCTGGAGATCGAGCTCGGTCCCCATGGCCACTACTGGGTGCTGAAGCTTGTCGGTCGCCGTCGTGTGAGGCAGGCCGGTCTGCCTATTCACTACCAGGCTGAGATCGAGGGCCATCGCTGGCACGGCCGCGGAGAGCTACCCTGGGCCTACCTTCCAGAGGGGGCCTGCCGAGGCAATGCCTACGCCATCCATGGGGAGGGACCGCAGCGCCGTCATCTGGCGTACTACCCGGTGCCCGGTCCGGTCCCAGACTTTCATCGACTTGAACATTTCGGTCCCTTGGGCTCTGACGAGGATTCATGAGGCAGCTACGGAAAGGCTTGGCGCTTGGGTGTTTGCTACTGGCGGCTTGCGACGGCGGTGCTGGCTCTGCCCGGCCCGTGAGCTCGGTGGCCAGTGCCGCGACGACTGTGGGCACCGCGGCGGTCCCTGAGGCTGAGCTACCGGCGGTGCCCAAGCTGAGCTGGTTGGAGCGTCGCCTGCGTGATGGTGATCCCCGGTGGGCAGGCTGGCTCGACCAAGCCGAGGAGCTCCGGCTGCAGATCCTGGTGACCGTCGTCGCGCCGGGCAAGCCCTGGAGCACCCACGAGTTTCGTGTCGATGCCGAGTACTTCTATCCGGCGAGCGCCATCAAGACGTTCTTGGCCGTCGGTGCGCTGCGGATCATGAACGACTTGGCCGGGGAGGGGGCAGACCGGGAAATCCATCGGCGCACGCTCATCAGGCGCTGCCGGCGCGACAAGTCAGATTGCTGGCCACCGCGACAGGATGAAGAGGAGGACGAGCAAGGGTCCGAGGTGAAATCAGCGGAGGGCGAGGACCAGAAGAAGAAACATCGCAAGCTGCGCGTGGGTTCGGAGATCCACAAGATGCTGTCCTACTCGGACAACGACTCTTACAACCGGCTGTGGGACATCGTTGGCCACCAGGGGATCAACGAGGAGATGACTCGTCTCGGGTTCTCGGCGGTGCGCCTCAACCATCGGATGAACGCGCCGGCGGACAAGTCGCGGCGGACCGCGCGAGTGTTACTGCTCCCGCCGGGCAAGCGGGCCATCGTGGTCCCACGGCGATCGAGCGATTTCGAGGTTTCGGCTACGCCGGCCAAGAAGCTCTCCATCGGCAAAGGGCACAACGCAGGCGGCAAGATCGTCGACGAGCCGCTCGACTTCTCGCGGATGAACCACGTCTCGCTGCGGGACCTGCAGCGCTTGAACAGGGCACTCATCTTTCCAGACCAGCCCGGTGCGGTGACCTTAGGGCTGACCGCTGACCAGCGGGCCTATGTGATCAAAGCGATGACGAGGCGGCTCGAGTCGCAGAAGCATGCTGCCGTCCATGGGCCGCTGTCACCTGGCGTGCTCGCAGTGCTGCCCCACGAGCGGCTGCGCTACGTCGGCAAGTCTGGGCGCGCCTATGGTTTTCACGTCGAGAATGCCTACATCGAGGATCAGGAGACCGGCCGCGGCATGTTCGTGACCGTGACCGTCTACGCCAATCCCAACGGCATCCTCAACGACGACGATTATGGCTACGACGACACCACCAAGCCGCTCCTGAGCTCGTTGGGAGAGGTGCTGACTCGTGAGCTGCTGGCACCCAGCTCAGCGCCTGGTGCCCAGTCGCCGAGCCCGTGACTTCAAGCAAAGGCGTTGCATCACTGCAACCGCCGTCCATCGTGGATTAGTCGATCTCCGGGTGCCAGCACGCGACTCGGTGGTGGCTCCCCGAGACGATTTCGGCAAGCCGTGGCACCTCGGTGTCGCAGAGGCCGGCCTCGCCGTTGGGACAACGAGAAAAGAACGCGCAACCACGAGGCGGCTCGAGGGCACTCGGGGGCTCGCCCTTGATCACGACCTTGAGCTGCGGTCGGCGGGCGGCCTCGGCGGCGGTCAGTGGCATCGCCCCGAACAAGGCTGCGGTGTAGGGATGGTAGTGGCGCCGAGCGACGGCGTCGCTGGGGCCCATCTCGACGAAGCGGCCGAGGTACATCACGGCGATGCGGTGACTCACGTATTGCACCACCCGCAGGTCGTGGGAGATGAACAGCTGGCTCAGGCCCAAATCTTCCTGGAGATCTTGAAGCAGGTTGAGGATCTGAGCCTGGACTGACAGATCCAGCGCGCTGGTCGGTTCGTCGAGCACGATGAATTCGGGCTCGACCGCCAGCGCCCTGGCGATGGCAATGCGCTGTCGCTGACCTCCGGAAAACTCGTGGGGGTAGCGGGTCGCCATCGCCGGATCGAGGCTCACGCGGCTTAGCAGTTGGTCCACCCGATCATTGCCTTCGGCGCGGGTCTTGGCGAGCCCGAACACGTCGATGCCCTCACGAACAATCTCGCGGACCGTCATGTTTGGATTCAGGGATGCGTAGGGATCCTGGAACACGATCTGCATCCGCTGACGCATCGCACGGAGCTCGACCGGCGATAGGGCCGTCAGATCCCGGCCGTCGAAGATTATCTGCCCAACGGTGGGCTCGGTGAGCCGAATGAGGCAGCGACCCAAGGTGCTCTTGCCCGAGCCTGACTCACCGACCAGCCCAAAGGTCTCGTTGTGGCGCACGTAAAAGGACACGTCGTCCAGGGCGTGGAGCAGTTGTGGCTCCCGAAAGAGTCCGCGGGAGATAGGATAGAGCTTGGTGAGCTTCTGCACGTAGACCAGTGCCTGACGCCGCAGCTTCGCCTCTCGTTTCTCAGCCGTCTGAGACCCATCGGCCGTGCCCCGTTTACCGCTCATGGTCCGTCCTCGGGCTGAGGCTCTGGCGGGTTGTCCGTCTTCCGACGGGACAATGGGACTGCGTCTTCGGCGAAGAGGAAACAGCGGACGAGCGCTCCCTCGCCATCGTCGTAGAGCTCGGGCTGTTGCTCCTGGCAGAGATCGTGAACCTGGTCACATCGGTTGGCGAAGCGACACCCCACGATCGGCTCCCGCAGATTGGGCACCGAGCCATCGATGGCGGGCAAACGAGTGGGGGTAGGGCGGCGCCGCCGCCGCTGCTGACGGAGGGGAGGGACGCTGCGCAGCAGCCCGTTGGTATAGGGATGGCGGGGGGCGGACAACAGGGGGCCGGCCGGGCCCTGCTCGACGACCTGGCCGGCATAGAGCACCACCAACTGGTCAGCGTTCTTCGCCACGGTCGCCAGGTCATGAGAGATGAGCAGCAGGCTCATGCCGCCGTCACGCCGTAGGTCCGACAGCAGGGCACCCACCTGAGCGGCCGCCAGCATGTCGAGGGCGGTCGTTGGCTCGTCAGCGATGATCAGCTCAGGATTGCAGGACAGGGCCATGGCGATCATCACCCGCTGACGCATGCCGCCGGACAGTTCGTGCGGGTAGTCGTTGAACCGAGCGCCAGGCTCGGGAAAGCCCACCCGGGCCAACAGCTCGATGGCTTTGGGCTTGGCCTCTCGGCGACTGGCCCGTCCGTGGATGCGGAACGCTTCGACCAGCTGTGACCCCACCGAGTACACCGGGTTCAGTGATGACATCGGGTCTTGAAAGATGATGGCGATGCGATCCCCACGGACCCGGCGCATCTTTCGCTCGGGCAGCGTCAGCAGATTCTGTCCCTTCAGCGCAATTGCTTCGGCGGTGATGCGGGCTGGCGGCTTGGGCAGCAGCTGCATGATCGCATGGGCCGTGACGCTCTTGCCGCAGCCCGACTCGCCGACGAGGGCCACCGTGCTGCCATGGGGAATGTCGAAGCTGACGTGGTCCACGGCAGCCAAGACCCCTTCTTCGGTGGTGAAGGTCACCAC
>JAUVCD010000797.1 GCA_030590865.1 Myxococcales bacterium
CGTAGCGACGGGACCGAGAGACACCCGGTCGTGTCGAGCGCCCTGGCGGTCAGCGCTCATGGCAAGGAGCCCCCGCCGCTCACGGGCGAGCAACTCGATGCCCGCTACCGGACATCCATGGGGGAGCAGCCCAAGGCTGGAATCGATGGCACTATCGGGGAGCGACGGCTGGCCGTGGAACGGGGTCAGGGGGAGCTGTGGCTGATCGTCGCCAGCCCCTGTGCCCTCGCCCAGGAGAGCAGTTGGAACGCCGGCAGAACGGCCCTGGTGGCCCTGACGGCTGCAGCCAGCGCAGCGGCACAGCAGAACGTCACGATCGAGCCTTGGGTCACGCCCGATGGCGTAGGCCTGATGGCCCACGGTGGCCTCTTGAGAGGCGACGAGCCGCCGGCAGCCCTGGCCCGTCGAGTCGGCACAGCGGCCGGACAGGCGCTGCTAGCGCTGTCGACAAGTGATAATCACTTCGGCCGTGCCAAGGGCACGCTCCTAGAGATGTTGGAGCGCGACGGTACGGCGGGCTACTCGGTTTTTGCGGAGGCCGCGGTCCCCAACCATCCGGCCTGGCTCGCCCCCTGGGGCGCTCCAGACCGGCAACTCGGTGCAACGGCTGAAGACGTACGTGAGCGGTGGCGCGAGTTGCTCCGGGCCCCAATGAGAATCGCCGTCCTGGCCAACGCAGATCTGGACCAGGCCGAGGTCGCCGCAAGCCATGTGGATCGGTGGCTGTTGGCCGCCGCCCGATCCCGTCCCTGCAACGAAACTCCCGTGGCAGCACCGCCCCGGCCTGGTCGCCACTCACTGCCACCGTCATCGTCACCCTTGGGCCAACTGCTCGTGGGCGTGACCCTCGGGATCCGCGAGCCTGACGAGACGGGGCTTGCCGAGGTCCTGGTCGCAGCGCTGCAAGGCGACGATGGTGTGCTGCGTCGCCATTTGCCCGACCTGCCGAGCGTGTCAGCACAACTGCTCGGCAACCCGCTGGCCCGAGCGCTGGTGATCGAAATTTGGGCCCCCCGAAGAGCGCTTCCCGCAGCGCACGAGACGCTCATCAAGGCGCTGGCCCAGCTCGCCGCAAAAGGGCTCGATGGGGCGGACCGAACACGAGGCCAGACCTTGGCACGCAACCAGTGGCTCACCCGCCGCCGCCATCCCGCCGAGCGCCTGGCCAGCTTGTGGCGAGGTGAGCCGATGGCCCAGACCAAGTGGAACGAGCCCAGCGAGGCTCGCTGGCGAGACTGGTTGGCCAAGACGCTGCGGGCCGAACGGCAGATTGTGGTGACTGAGGAGCAGGACGGGAGCTGAGCGAACTCGACGTCGCGCCAGTCATAGCGGGCTCAGGCCCCCTCCCCGTCACCCCAATGTCGGCAGCATCATTAGAGAGGTGAACCGCCTCATGATGCGCGGTACAACCCGGGGGTGAACGAGACGGACGAAACGCAGGGTGGCCACCTCGACGCCACGCGCCGCTATTACGACGAGTTTGCCGATCGCTATGACGACGCTCGCGGCGGCCGCATCCCAGGGGGCTATCATGATCTCATCGACGACCTCGAGCTCGGCTTCCTCGAGCGCTACGCCGCGAACAAGAGCGTCCTCGAAATCGGCTGCGGCACCGGGTTGTTGCTCACCCGCGTGTTGCGCTTTGCAGACAGCGCCCAAGGCGTCGATCTGTCGCCCGGCATGCTCGAAAAAGCGCGGGCTCGCGGGTTGTCCGTCGTTGAGGGCAGCGCCACCGCCCTGCCCTTTGACGATGCTACCTTCGAGGTGAGCTGCTCGTTCAAGGTGTTGGCCCACGTCCGCGAGATCCGTGCTGCCTTGTCCGAGATGGTCCGGGTCCTGCGTCCCGGTGGCGTGGCCGTTGCCGAGTTCTACAATCCCTGGAGCTTACGCGCCCTCGCCAAGCGTCTCGGTCCCGCCGGCGCGATCAGCAACCGCACCAACGAAGACGCCGTTCATACCCGCTTCGATTCACCGCGCCAGGTGCGGGCCCTGTTGCCGCCAGGAACGCAAATCATCGGCTCCCGAGGTGTCCGTATCGTCACCCCCGCAGCTCGGGCGCTCGGGTTGCCGCTGGTGGGCACACTGTTGAGCCAGGCCGAACGACGCCTCTGCGACGGTCCACTGGGCCGTTTTGGTGGCTTCTGGATCGCAGCGATCCAGAAGCCGGGCTAGGGCTCACGACGAACCGCTGTCCACCAAGGCGAAGAGCGTCATCAGAATCGTCCCTGGAGCCCGAAGAAGAACCCCTCGTTCGTTGCGCTCCCTTTGAGCTCGACCGGAGGCGGTATCTTGCGCTTCCGTTTGATCACCACGACCTCCTCCAGCGAGACCTGCGCCTCGATGATGCCGGCAGCGATGAGAGCCAGGGAGGTACCGAAAGACACGTAGTTCACGGTGCGAGCAACTTCAAAGCGGTCGGTGAGGCCCGAGCAGTCGTAAATCTTTCCCGGATTGTCTGGATCAGGATTGTCGCAAAGCGCCGGATCCACGTTCTTCACTTCCTCGGCGATGATCGCCGACACGATGGTCGAGCCGATCGCCAGGGCCTCTGAGGCTGCGAAGAAGATGCCGAGCCCGGTATTTTCGTTCTGGAACTGGCCCACCCCAAAGGGCACGGCCGCCACCAGCCGAGAGCGCTTCTCAGTGATCTTCTCCTCCGCCGCCAGCACCTCGAGCTTCGCAAGCCGCTCCTCGCGGAGCTTACGGAGTTGCGCTTGGTCAGCCGTCTCCTCCTGACGCTGCCTGAGAATCTCTTGTTGCCGTTTCTTGATGGCATCCCGGTGATGGGCGGCGACGTCGATGAACCGGTCACCCACGGCGTCTGGGAACTTGCCCCTTGGCAACTTGTAGAACGGGTCATCGAGCAACTGGTGGAGCACCACCTCGTCTGCCTCGTCCACTCGCCCCAGACCGACCAATGCCGCGGCGAGGTAGGGCCGCGCTTGACGGTAGATCCGCTGCCTCTCAGCAGCGTCCGGAGCGTCCGGGACGATGGGATCGGCGAGCAGCGCCTTCAGCATCTCCACGGCCTCTTCGTAACGGCCGCTCTTGTAGCGGCTCTCGGCAAGCTGGAACTGCCCCACCACGTCAGCGCGCACCGAACCCGACAGGGCCACCAAGCCGAGCGTTAGACACACTGCAATTAGGGCGAACCGGAACCGCAAAACCCGCCCATGATGTAACGGAATTTCGGGCAGATGGGGCGAATTTCGGCGTCCCGCTCATTTCCGGCGCCCCAGCCCTACCGGATCGGGCAGGCCTTGGGGCTAATCGCCCGGCCAAGCGATGGGTGTCGTCACTCCCGCGCGGAGCACCACGCCGCGAGTCTTGCCCCCGGGATTGAAGGTGCAGGTCCCCCGCCACTCCACGTCAGTCATCCGCACCCGACCGCTGCCGCCGCTGGCGACGGTCAGGCCATTGCCGCAGGTCACGATGCCGCCAGGCGGGGCGCCCGGCAGGGTGGCCGAGGCATCCTTGATGGGGAGGTTGATGGGAACGATCTGAACGGCCTCAGGTTGGTCCTCAGGCGGTGCCAGGACCATGACGGTAGTGCTGATCTCTTTGCAACACGGGTCACTCGCCTTCATCCACGCTCGCACCGAGTGCGCCCCGAGGGTCAGGTCTTTGGTGCCCATCCAGGGCGCCTCGGTCCCGTCGAGTGCCAGCTTCGCCGCCCCTGGATTGATGGCGAACCGTACCCGCCGCGTGGTGGCAGCAGGCAGAGCGCTGAGGACGGGTTCAGGGGGCCGGACAGACGCCGTTCTAGGCGGTCGCGCTAGGGATGGATAGGCCGTCGGAGCGTCGGGCCCGGACGAGGCATCGGGTTGTCCTGCCGACCCGGTGGCGCTCGCTGACAGTGACGCAAC
>JAUVCD010001030.1 GCA_030590865.1 Myxococcales bacterium
CCCAACCTAGGCAACGTGAGCGAGGTGCTCTACGCCGGTTACGACGACACCCCTGGCTCGGTCATCAGCGGCGTCAACCCCAACATCGTGACGATCCTCAAGGCACCGTCGGCAACCACGTCTGACCCGAACGGCCACGCCAGCATCATCTGCAATTACTCAGGTGGCAGCGGCGACCAGGGCGGCTGCAACACCAAACCGCAGATCCAGGCCTACTTCAGCACCACGCTCGCCGCCCCGATCGCCTTTCATCGGTGCCAGTACGGAGCCTATTCAGGCACGCTCAACACCACCGCAGGCGGCACCTGCAACTGAGCCCAGCGGTTTGGGTGCCTGAACGGACAGTGACCCTCGCGGCCTCGCCCCGGGACTATGTCGAGTCCTACGGGCCTGCCGCAGGTCACCTGACGATCAAGGTGGACAGCCCGATCTAGCCGGTCACACTAGCGCACCGAGAGCGGAGGATGAGCGACCAACCCACACCAACCGGCGACCCGACTCCCGGCGGCACCACGACCGAGGTGGTCCGCTTGGCCTATCCGGTCGTGCTCTCGATGCTCGCCCACACGGTGATGGGGCTAGTCGACACGCTTTTCATGGGCTGGGTCTCGACCGACGCTCAGGCCGCCGTGGGTCTCGGCTCGATCGTCGCCTGGTCGTTCGCCAGCCTGTTCACCGGCACCATCAGCGCCGTCAACACCTTCGTCGCCCAGCACTACGGCGCGGGTCAGCTGAGCCGCTGTGGCAAGGCGGCTTGGCACGGCCTGGCACTCGCGGCGATCGGCTCGGTCATTCTGGTCACCGTCGGTGCACCGCTGGTGTCGAGAATGGTGCAGCTCTTCGGCGCCGACGCCGCGGTCGGGACGATCGCGGCCAGCTACAGTTTCATCCGCGTGGCCGGCGGACCGGTCATTTGCTTCGAGATGGCGCTCAACAGCTTCATGCGCGGCATCGGGGACACGCGGACCCCGATGAAGGTCGCCATCGGCATGATGGTGATCAACGTGCCGCTCAACTACCTGCTGGTCTTCGGCGGTCTGGGCTTGCAAGGCACGGGGCCCGACGGCGCCGCCTACGCCACGGTAATTGCCGGTGGACTTGGTGTCGCCGTGCTGTTCGCGCTGTTTCTGCGCCGCCGATGGCGCGAGGAGCTGGGCACTGGCTGGCCCGGCGGGCTGCAGGTGAGCGAGATCTACGCGCTGCTGCGCGTCGGCTTGCCGATCGGCATCCACTGGATGCTCGAGATGGTCACCTGGACGGTGTTCACGGTGATCGTCGCCCGCTTCGGCGCCGTGTCGCTGGCGGCTCACAACATCGTGCTGCAGGTGCTGCATCTGTCGTTCATGCCTGGCGTCGCTATCTCGATCGCGGCGACCACGCTGGTCGGGCAGGGGCTCGGCGCGGCCGACAAGGCGGCGGCACGGCGCGCGGCGATCTCCTCGCTAGGCGTGGCGGTCCTCTTCATGACCTTGATGGGCGGCTGCTTGTTGCTCACCGGCGGCTGGATAGGGGAACGGTTCAGCACCGACGTGCGGGTCGTCGAGTTGGTCGGCCAGCTGTTCGTCTACGCGGCCTGCTTCCAGCTCTTCGACGCTCTCGGGATGGTCAGCGGCGGCGTGCTCCGAGGCGCCGGCATCACGCGGTTCCCCATGGTCGTCTCCCTCTCCTGCGCCGCAGTGCTGTTCGGGCCGCTGGTCTGGCTGTTCGCCTTCAGGCTCGACGGCGGCGTGGTCGGCGCCTGGGCCGCGATGACCGTGTACATCTGCGTCCTGGGGACGATCCTCGCGCTGCGTGTCCGCGGTCGGAGCTGGCTCGACGTCGACCTGGTGGTGGGTCACTGACGCTGCATCCACCTGACGAAGGAGCACATGATTCGGCCCACCGCCAGGTTGTTGGCGGTAATGTCTGATGGGTAGGTCCACTCGAGCAGGTAGTCGTTGTCCGGGCCGTCCAATCGGTACCGATCGAAGCTCGCCAGGTCATCGAGATGCCCGATGACGAATTTCGCCTTGTGCTCCGTTTCGTGGAGGAAACCATTACCACCGTAAATGGTGCCGTCGTAGTCGACGGTGATCTCGCCGTTCAGCCGCATGGGCAATGGCTTGCTCTCCAGGTTCACCATGGTCAGGGTCTGCCCGGCGGCCCACTGGCGGCGCAGCTCGTTGCCGATCTGATGCAACCCATCGGCCAAGGACTGCTGATGCCCCTTTCGCCAGCGCGCTCCGAGACCGAAATT
>JAUVCD010000232.1 GCA_030590865.1 Myxococcales bacterium
GCCAAGGTGGTCAAGGACCAGTTCTGCGACGGGCTCGGCGCCTGTATCGGAGACTGTCCGACCGGTGCACTCAAGATCATCGAGCGTGACGCTCCGGCCTACGATTCGGCGGCCACTGAAGTGCATGTACGAAAGCTCCGCGGCGAGGACGGCGTGCGGCGGATGCGCGACATGCACGAAGACGGTGACGGGCCGGCCGCTGCCCAGGCGGCACCGGTCTCCCCACACGCTGGGCACGACCACGGCGCCAACGGCGGCGGTTGCCCTGGGAGCCGGATGCGAGTCCTCGAGCCGGCGGCCCCAGGGGCCAAGCCAGCGGCCCTCGCGGCCGATGGCCTCCCCAACAAGGTGCAGCCTTCCGATCTCGGTCAGTGGCCGGTGCAGCTGCATCTGGTACCGACCCAAGCGCCCTTCTTCCAGGACAAAGAGCTGCTGGTCCTGTCCACCTGTGGCCCCGTGGCCTCGGCGGATGTGCACTGGCGCTACCTGCGCGGCCGCTCGGTGGTGGTGGCCTGTCCCAAGCTCGATCTCACCGGCCCCTACGTCGAGAAGCTGACCGCCATCATGGCCTCAAACCGAATTCCCAAGGTTGTGATCGTTCGTATGCAGGTTCCCTGCTGCGGCGGCTTGACCCAGATGGTGCTCGAGGCCCACGCCAACAGTGGTCGCAAGGACCTGGTGGTCGAAGAAGCGATCATGGCGATCGACGGCTCGATGATGGGGCAGAACGTGGTGGCCGGTCCCGGTGCGCCCACCCGAAGTGCGGGTGCGCCCCAGATGGTTCCAGGGCAGCGGCTGCCGCTCGGGCCCCGGGGCTGAGAATGCTAAGCCCAGCTGGCTAGGGGTCGGCTGAGCAGGCGCCACGGGGGCGTTGCTGCGGTTGCACCCGACGATGGGGCAACCTGCGACGCTCGTGCTGGCGAGAGAATTTCAGAAAGCGAACGCAAAGGTATCAAGGAGCAAACGATGTTTTGTTATCAATGTGAGCAGACCTCCAAGGGCACCGGCTGCGACAAGGTCGGTATCTGTGGCAAGGAGCCCGAGGTCTCAGACCTGCAGGACTTGTTGATTCACGCCACCAAGGGCCTGTCGATGTATGTCCATCGGGCGACGCTCAAGGGTGCCAAGCGGGATCCAGAGCTCGACCAGTTCGTGATCGACGCGCTCTTCACCACGGTGACCAACGTCAACTTCGACGCCGAACGACTTGGCAGCATGATCACCCAATCGGTGGCGCTGACGAAGCGGGCCCGCACCGTCTACGAAGACGCCTGCAAGGCAGCCGGCGAGACGCCTGAGACGCTCGCCTGTCCTGAGTCCGAGCAGCCCCTCGGTGACCAGGCTGCGATGCTCGCCCAGGCAGTCAAGATCGGCATCGAGCCCCGCACCAAGGCGCGCGGCGCAGACGCCACCGGGCTCGAAGAGCTGATCACCTACGGCCTCAAGGGCTTGGCAGCCTACGCCGACCACGCCCGCATCCTCGGCAAGCAGAGCGATGAGGTGGACGCCTTCATTCACGAAGCGCTCAGCTTCATCATGGGTGAGCCGACCGCTGAAGAGCTGACCGCCATGGCGTTCAGGGTTGGTGAAGTGAACATCCAGGTCATGGGGATGCTCGACGAGGCCCATACCGGCACCTACGGCCATCCGGTCCCCACGCCGGTGCGTACCACCCCGGTCAAGGGCAAGGCCATTCTGGTCTCGGGTCACGATCTCAAGGACCTGCACGCGCTGCTCGAGCAGACCAAGGGCAAGGGCATCAACATCTACACCCACTCGGAGATGCTGCCGGCTCACGGCTACCCGCAGCTGAAGAAGTACGACCACTTGGTGGGTAACTACGGCGGCGCCTGGCAGGACCAGCGCAAAGAGTTCGACGCCTTCCCCGGCGCCATTCTGATGACCACCAACTGCATCCAGAACCCCAAAGACGGCTACAAGGGCCGCATCTTCACCGCCGGCTTGGTGGCCTGGCCAGGGGTCAAGCACATCGACGATCAGAACTTCCAGCCGGTCATCGACGCGGCCCTGGCCGAGCCTGGCTTCGAAAAGGATGAGCCGGAGCACACCCTTCTGACTGGCTTCGGCCACAACGCCGTCCTGGGCGTGGCCGACAAGGTCATCGAGGCCGTCAAGAGTGGCGCCATCAAGCACTTCTTCTTGATCGGTGGTTGCGACGGCGCCAAGAGCGGGCGCAACTACTTCACCGAGTTGGCCGAATCGGTGCCCAAGGACGGGGTGATCATGACCCTGGCTTGCGGCAAGTACCGGTTCAACAAGCTCGACTTCGGCGACATCGGCGGCATCCCGCGGCTGCTGGACATCGGCCAGTGCAACGACGCCTTCTCGGCCGTGCAGATCGCTGTGGCCTTGGCCAAGGCCTTCGACACCGACGTCAACGGCTTGCCCCTTTCGTTCGTGCTGTCCTGGTTCGAGCAGAAGGCGGTCGTCATCCTCCTGAGCTTGCTGCACCTGGGCGTTCGCGACATTCGCCTCGGACCCACGCTGCCAGCCTTCGTCACTCCTGCGGTGCTCAACGTGCTGGTGGAGAACTTCAACATCATGCCGACCACCACGGCGGAGGCTGATCTCAAGGCCATGTTGAGCTGAGCGACGGCGGCTCGTGGCCTGCCGCTGCTCTCAGGTGGCGGGCCACAGCACAAGCCAATCCAGTTCGGCCAGGATGAGGCGTATCATCGAGAGACCATGAGGTCCTCTCGAGGCATCGCCACCGTCCTGGCCGTCGGTTTGTTTGGGGTCGGGGTGCTGTGCTGCGGCAGCACGGTAGAGCAGCACCCGTCCAGCAGCGGCAGTGGGGGAGGGGGCGGTACGACCAGCTCGAGCGGCACCGGCGGTTCAGCTGGCGCGCTGCCCGATGGTGGGACGGCTGGGTCCGGTGCGGTGCAAGCCTGTGGCGACGAGGCCATGGAAGCGGGCTTTGTGGTGGGGACCATAGTGGAACCCATCCACCCGACCACGGACGTGGATGACTACATCCTCAACGGAGTGCTGAGCTACCAAGGAGTCATCACCCAGCCCATTGTCAGCAACCCGGCCTTCGATCAGGAGATCCAGATTGAGCACGGCACGGGCAGTCCATCGGTCGTGCAGTACTTCCTGCCCGATGGCCATGCCCTCCCGCTCACGCTCAACCAGCCCTACACGGTCACGTTCCGCCGCCGGAACGGCTTCGAGGGCTACGCCGTTGGCGTGGTGATCACCCGGCCCACCTCGGGACTGCCGCCGCTCTTGTTCGTGTTCGAAGGCGGCGAGTATGGCCAGGCGCTGGAGGAAGAGGACCCGCTCATGGCGCCGCTGAAGGTCCAGCAGGTCGCGGCGTCCCACTGTCCGACCGAGCCCTTCGATCCGTGCAGCAGCATCATCTACGAGGACATGCTCCGCTTCGAGTCGACCACCGGCGAGCCGGCTGGCGCCATCGCCCTCTACCAGGGCAAGTCGGCCCTGTTCCCCCTGCTCGGCGATCCCTTCTTGATGGTGAACCTGTCGTCCACTCGCATCGAGCCGGGTTGCCCGGACGCGCCCAATGGCCGGACGTCGTTCCTGGCCATCAACCAGACGCCGTGACGCGCCTCCGCCACGAGGTGCCGGGGTTGACCGGCCGCGAGGTTGGCGCCCCGGATTCGCAGCGGGCGTAACCTGGGTCAGGTAGCCAATCTGCATCGAGTTACGCCCTCTTTTCGGTGCCCCCATCGCCGATGTCGGCTAACGCAGGGTTGCAAGTGCGCGATGACTGGTGATGCGCCGCTCGCAAGCGGCCGTCGCCCGGGTCTAACCTGGGCCAGATAGACGACCTGGCTGGGGTTACGCCCGCCTCAGGAGCTTGCGTGAACCCCACCTTCCAGACCGCGCAAGCGGCTCCCCGCAGCGCAGCACCCAGAGGTCACCGGCGTCCGTCACACCCAGGTGCCGTTGCCGTCTCGACAGCCGTACTGCTCGACCGCTGCACTTCTCGACCACTGCGGTTGCCGACCCAGGTGCGAGTGAGCTAGGCTCCCCGCCCAGCCAGCCGAAGTGGCGGAATTGGTAGACGCGACGGATTCAAAATCCGTTGTCCGTAAGGGCTTGAGGGTTCGAGTCCCTCCTTCGGTACCACGCGGGATTGTTGAGGAAAGCGGGGGTTGAGGCGACGCGGTTTGGTGCACGATTTGGTGCAGGTGCACCAAGTTCTGCACCAAACGCCTTGGTGCCGCGGGCTTCCGTTGGCTTGGGTCAAGCGCTACGGTCTTGGCCCATGACTCGGCAAGAGCAGCCTTCGTCGATGGCCGATTCGGCCTGTGCCCCGCCAGCTCGTCGGCGGCAGCCACGCCGGTGGCGGCAAGCTGTCCAGCCGACTACTGCGTCAGTGCGCGTCGATGGGGAATCGGCGCCATGGTGGTGGACTGTGACCAGCAGTGACCTCTGGACAGGATGGTGACCGAGCATGCCTCAACGATCACTCGTGTACTCGGGGCACGCCGTTCTGCGGATGATCGACCGTGGCCTCGACGAGACGGCCGTTCACGCCGTGCTCGACGGCGACGATGTCATCGAGACCTACCCCGACGACGTGCCCTACCCGAGCGCTCTCTACGTGGGTTTCGTCTCGGGCAGGCCGGTGCACGTCGTGGCTGCGGAAGACGCGGATGGGCGGCAGACCATCGTGATCACCGTCTACGAGCCCGATCCCGCTCTCTGGGATGCTACATTCAGAATGAGGACGACCCAATGAAGTGCGTGATCTGCAAGGCCGGTGAAACCAAGGCGGACAGGGCGACGTTCACAGTCGATCGCGGTGGTCACACCTACGTGCTCCGCGAGGTGCCGGCGCTTGTCTGCCAGCAATGCGGCGAGCCCTATTTCGACGCCGAGGTCACCAAGCAGGTGCTTGCACAAGTGGAGCAGGCGTCCCGCTCCGGTGTGGACGTTGCCGTGCTCAAGTTCAAGGCCGCCTGAGCTGGGCGGGCCGTGAATCGTCGCCCGCCACCACCGCCAAGGTGAACTTCTCGACGAACTACTGACCCCGTGGTGTGCCGAAACACGGCTGACCCGAACGCCGAACGATCCCAGGAGCTTGGCCAGGGGTTGCCACAGGGCAAGTCGAACGAGGTCGGACCCGATACATGGGTGATCACCGGCTAAGGTCGCCGCCATGAACGATGCCCTGCGGTTGTTGCTGCACTTCTTCGCCGGTTGGGTCAACCGCCGGCAACTGAATGTGATTGAGTACCTGAAGGAAGAGAACATTGTCCTTCGAGAGCAGCCCGGCGGACGTCGTCTTCGGCTGACTGACGCCCAACGCCGCCGCCTTGCAGTCAGAGGCAAGGCGATCGGCCGGAAGGCGCTCAAGGATGTGGCCTGCATCGTCACGCCGGACACGATTTTGCGCTGGTATCGCCGGCTCATCGCGAGGAAGTACGACGGTAGCAAGCGCCGCGGACCCGGGCGTCCCCGGACTGCCGAGGACATCTCCGAGCTAGTCGTCAGGATGGCCACTGAGTGCCCGACCTGGGGCTACACTCGAATCCGTGATGCCCTGTACAACTTGGGCCATGAGATCGGGCGGAACACCGTCAAACGCATCGTGTTGGAGCACGGAATCGAGCCCGCGCCGGAACGCAGCAAGCGGATGCCGTGGAAGACCTTCCTCAAGGCTCATTGGGATGTTCTGGCAGCGGCCGACTTCTTTACGGTCGAGGTGTTGACGCTTGGCGGCTTGGTTCGCTACTCGGTGTTCTTCGTTATGGATCTGAAGACGCGCCGGGTACAAATTGCCGGGCTCTCGTGTCAGCCCTGCGAGGCGTGGATGAAACAAATCGCCAGAAACCTCACGGACGCCGTTGACGGCTTCTTGACGGGCAAGCGGTACATCATCCTCGACCGCGATCCACTTTACACCGCCGCGTTCCGCCGGATGTTGAAAGGCAGCGGCGTGAAGGTGTTGCGGCTCCCGGCGCGCTCGCCAAATCTGAACGCCCTCGCCGAGAGGTTTGTGTTGTCCGTCAAATCCGAGTGCCTGAACCGGGTGGTCCCGTTGAGCGAGAGCCACCTGCGTTCGACGATCACCGCGTTCGTCCGCCACTATCACGGTGAACGTCCTCACCAGGGGCTAGGCAGCTGCCTGATCGATCCCGACGAGACAGCCGGACGCACCGTTGGGTCGATCGTCTGCCGCGAGCGGGTCGGTGGGATGTTGCGCCATTACTACCGCGAGGCTGCGTAATCGCGTCGATCGTGATTTGGCACAGGACGCCGTACGACTCGGATGACACAGTTCTTGCGTCGGGTCTTGATGACTTGTCGCACTCTGCCTTGGTGCATGCCTTGTCCCGGATGCCTCTCATTGCCCAAGGGTAGCGCATCAAAAATCACCGCGTTTCCCGGGTGATCTCCAGATGTTGCCAGTGGCCGACCAACAGCGAACAGCGCAAGCACCTACAGGGCGGCAGCATGCCCACTGAAGCGAGCTTGCCTTAGATTCCGATTCTATATTGGGTGTTGGTTGTGGGAGAAATGGCGCGCTGGAGCTCCCTGCTGGAATTGCCGTGTCCACGCAGGTGGTCCTCGAAGAGTCGAACCAGGCTCGACTTGTCCAGCTCTGTCTTGGTATCGGTTTCTATGTCTCTCAAATCGATGAGGAAGCTGGAAAAGAGAAACCGGCCATCGGCAACAATCTCCGTGTTCAGGAAGTTGGCATGATGATAGATGCTGGAATAGTTCCCCTTCGACTTCTTGAGTAAGAAGGTCGTCCCTTTCAAGTTCGTAATTGTCGATGACTTCTCACAGTGACGGATGCACGCATCGTCCGCGGCGTCCTTCCCACATCCCGTCACCTGTTGAAACAGACATTGTCTGCTCGTGAGCAGCAGGCTCGGATGATAGATGCTGTAGTGGAGCTTGAAATCCTCGGGCGGCCTGAGCTTCAGCAACTGATGCTTGCCGAGCTCGCTTGAGACGAAGGCGCCACAGCACTCGAAGTTCTGCCTCAAGCTGGCGAGGCTGAGCGAGTTGGCCGTGTTGAGATATGGTCCTGCGATCCACGGAATTCCTGCTTTCCAAGCCTCGTACGCGATGCCGGTGTTGTTTGTCACGAGTCGCCGTGGATGCACCTTATGAAGAAGGCTGACGGCCGCAGTATAGTCATCGCCGATCAGAACGGACGGAAACCAGGGAATGAGGCGTTCGTCCTTCAAGAAGAGGGCGCCCAACGCAAGCCACCCGTTCTTGAGATCGCTCGGGAGTTGAAAGTGAAATGCCGCACAGGTTTCGTCGCATAGGTACAAGTCCCTTGGCGATGCGATGAGCACAGAGAGAGTGGCTTCTGCTTGCACATTGCTTCGAGCCTCGAGTGCCGGAACATCAATCGGGGCGATTGGCTCTCTTGCGCCATTGAGGATGAATAGAATCCTTCTCTTTATCGATGTGAGCTCTCGTGCAGGCAGAAAGAGACCTGGTTGAAGCTCTTCCAGGTCTAGATGCTCGATGCAGTATTCTGTCTCGTTGATGGACGTCAGCTTCGACCTGAGCCTCTCGGCATCCAGACGCGGAGCCGTACTGGCGCTGCCCCGGAGGGCCAGGCGAGACTCTGACGAAACAGCAAACGAAGTATCGGAAGCGTGCACAGAGACCGTTAGCTGCGTGCCGACCGTCCCAGACATGCGGATCGTCAAAGATGGTTTTGCTATGCGCACGTGCTCGATGGCATTTCTTGCTGCGGCCTTGATGCTGGCTATTTCGTCATAGGCTTCGGTAGGGCCGAGATTTCCCTCGCGGAGATGAGTAGCTGAGCGATTCCGGGGATGGTCAGAGAACATGTTCCGGGCAATCTCGCCCGACAAGAAAGAGTTGGAGAAGTCCCGGTTGAAGACTTTGTGCAGATCGCCGCTTTCGTCTACTGGCTCATTGCCCTCATACAAGCTCTGCAGTCGTCTTCTGTACGTATTCGTTACGGTATAGACGTAGTGGGATGTCTTCATCCTCCCTTCAATCTTCATCGCGTCAACTCCGGCATCGGCCAGGGGTTCGAGATCGAAGTATGCCGAGTTGTCTTTGAGGTTGAGGGGGAAGTCCTGGCCTTCCGGTGTCGAGAGATATTGATCTCTACAGGGTTGGCTGCAGCGTCCTCGATTTCCCGAGTTGCCCCTGTGAGCCGAGCTCATATAACAAATGCCGGAGAATGAAATGCAGTAGGACCCGTGAACGAAGACTTCTGTTGAGATGTCCCTTTCGCGAAGGGCTAGCGCCAGAGGTCCAATTTCGGCGATGCTCAATTCTCTCGAGAGATTCACTCTGTCGGCGCCGAGCTTGCCCAGGAACGCGATTTGACCTTCGTTATGAGTTGTGAGCTGTGTGGAGGCGTGAATCTTCAGGCCCTTGAAGTGCGTGGACAACAGATAGAACAGGCCCAAGTCCTGAACAATGACTCCGTCGAGGCTGGTGTTCACCAGTTTGTTCAGGATACCGACCAGGGCGGGAATGTCGCCTTCCACCATCATGATATTGAGGGTCAGGAAGACTCGGCAATCGTGGCTGTGAGCCAGTGCTAAGACCCCGCCCAAGTCGTCGAGCGAAATATTTGCCGCCCGATGTCTGGCGTTGAATCTGTCCAGGCCACAGTAGATCGCGTCCGCCCCCGCCACGATTGCGGCCTTTATGGAATCCAGATCTCCACCAGGTGCCAGTAGCTCGATTCTTCTCATAGGAGGACGTCAAACATAATGGCGAGCATCCGGGTACGAAGGCGTAACGCGATAGCGGCGGATCAGCGCCTGCTTGCCCATGTGGCGTTCAGGGCTAGCGCTGGAGATCTTCGCTGGGAACCGTGCGGCTCACGGGCAGCGCCTGCTCACGGGGCACTTCCATCAGCGCCACCGAAGCGCGGAAGATCTCATTGAACAGGTGGCGGATGGTGTCGTCGGGGAACGGCCCGGGGTTGTGCGCGACCATTTTACCCAGCATCTGACGTTCGCGCTCAGGGATGAAGGTGGGCATTCCGCGTCTCTTTTTGATTCGTTGGACGGCGGTGACGACTTCGCCTCGCTCGCTCAATAGGCCGAGAATGGCGTAGTTGATGCGCTCGAGCTCTTTTCGTAGCTGGTCCAAGGAGGCTTCGGTCATGTCTGGTGTCACCTGCGTCTCTCGCTCGGCATGGCGGAATCCGATATGGGAAGGGGGGCCTACCCGACCGCCCCTCGGGGATCGATCACGCCCCGCGTCGACGTGGTGGTTGACCCCTCCGGAGCGAGGTGCGCACTGACCAAGTGAACAGTCAGGGTGATTGGATAGCGCACATTGTCGTTCGCGGAAACTCGATCCGCGTAGAAGACCGCCCTCGTGAGCAGCCTTGAGGCTCCGGTGGCGGCGCAGTCTGCGCAGATCAACGACTCGTGGCTGGACGTGTCCACGTGACTTCGGCGGCCTGCTTGTGGGTCCCAGAAACGCGATCCGCGCGAGGAGGCGTCTTGCGCCATTGGGTCGAAGGAAATGAACACCTCGGGCGACTGACACCCACCTCAAGCCGTCCTCTGTCAGATTGCGCAAACGCTCACAGTGTTCTACACGAGCGCCATGAGACTGCGCAGCACTACTCTGGCGACCCTTGCAATAGTCACTCTTACCGCGTGCTCCATCGGCGAGCTTTTCGGCGGAGGCAACGCCGAAGCGGAGCCCGGACCGGTGTTCCAAGCCCCACCCTCCGAGCTAGCGCCCCTGCCCGCCGCGATCAGCCTGCCGTGCAGCACAGTGCGCCCCTCTGTGGCCAGCGACGGCGGCGACATTGACGGAGATGGGGATCAGGATCTGGTCGTCGTCTCGGACATGGGCGGCGTGGAGCTCTCGATCCTCGCCATGATCAACAACGGCTCGGGACGCTACACCCAACGCGAGGTGACTCGGCTCCCAGGTTTGAGAGAGACCGACCTGCTGGAGGCGTACCCGCGGACGGTCACCCTCTCGGACGTGGACGGTGACCGGGACGTGGACATCGTCGTGGGCGGGCTCCAGCCAGGCGGGTCCTCTTACAATTTCTCCATCCTGCTCAACAACGGCCAAGGCGCCTTTGCCCCTGCCTCCTGAAGAACCTGGGCTAGAACGACCTCCTTGCACTACTTGATTGCATCCATGATGGGTATCGCGGCGGCTGTGGTGGCTCCCATGGTGGCGGTCAAGGTATCAGTGCGGATCGTTCGGTCAGGACGGGGGTGACCGCGCGCCGTTGGAGCGGTTTGAGCATGAGCGTGAACCTGTGCTGGCTACTTCGGTGGTCCGCCCCAGGATCGTTGCGGACTCCTGAACGCACAAGCTGGCGTCTTCTGCCGGACCAGAGCACACCACGAGCCGTGGTAGGGCGACTGCGGGCAAGGTCCCGCCACGCAGCAGAGCGAGCCGAGCTGATTGTCAGCTCGACATGAAGATTGACAGACGAGTTCCCGTCAGCACGGGGCGTTGATCTCCTCCGCCACCCGGCCGGCCCCGATGCAAATAAAGTCGGAATAGCGTCGGAACCCTCCCTGAACGAGCCCAACAGACACCAAACGACCCTTCCAACCCGCCGAAACGGCCTCATTCGGCCCCGTTCGCGACAAGCGCAACCGATTCAAAATCCGTTGTCCTTACGGGCTTGAGGGTTCGAGTCCCTCCTTCGGCACTACGCAGGATCGTTGACGAGCGTCCCGAGCGCGACGACCCCAGCGCGTCCCAGCCGCCCCGCAGTTGCTGGCGTTGCCGTTGAGACGCGTGTCGTCCAGAATCACCGCTGAATGAAGGAGGAGATCCGCGAGTCGGTCCGAGGTTTCGTTGCACGGATTGCGTCCGAGCTGGCGCCACGGTCGTTCTGGCGAGAGCCACTGGTGGGCTTCATCGACGCGGCGGACTCCCGGCTGTCGATGCTGCGCAGGGTCGTGGGTGAGTCCCACCTGCTGCCCGGTGATGTGCTGCCTTCGGCTGGCTCGGTCGTGGTGGTGTTCGTGCCGTTCGTTCGGCAGCTCGGTTGCGAGAATCGTCAGGGACGCCTGGCGGCTCGGTCGTGGGCGGAGGCCTACGTCGAGACCAACCGGATGCTGGCCGAGCTGGGGAAGCACTTGCAGCAGCAGCTTGCGGGCCGAGGCCACACGCTCGTGGTGACCCCGGCGACCCACAACTTCGATCCCGAGCGGTTGGTCAGCGACTGGTCGCATCGGCATCTGGCGGTGTTGGCCGGGGTCGGCAAGCTGGGCCACCACAACCTGTTGATCACCGAGCACGGCTGCTTGGGCCGGCTGTGCAGCTACGTCACTGACCTGCCCCTGGAAACCGATGCCGGCCCGAACCACGAGCCATGCCTCCACCGGGCCGGGCGCACCTGTCTGCGCTGTGTCCAGCGGTGCGTGGCCGACGCCCTGCGGGAGGAGAGTTTCGACCGTCGTGCCTGCTATTCCCAGTGTCTGGACAACGACGGCCGATGGCCGGATCTGGGAGTGACGGACGTGTGCGGCAAGTGCCTCGCCGGGTTGCCGTGCTCGCTGGTAGATCCCGTGGGGCGCATGAAGGAGTGAAGGACCCGCGGCGCATGGTGCTCACTACCCGGTCCGGACACGGCTAGCGGCTTGCTCCTCATCGCCATCGGAAAGCAGAACCGCCCATCGCGGTCCGGCGATCCGACGTTGCTGAATCGTCGGGGAAACGTCGGCAGCGGTTCCCAACGAGCCCCAACGGTATCATCCTGCCCGTCGATCCCCGCGAAGATGCTGCCGTTCGCTGCCGTTCGCTAACCACACATCGTTTTCAAAATCCGTTGTCCTTACGGGCTTGAGGGTGTGCTTGGCGCTGCGCGGTCTTTCGCGCGGCGTCGAAGAAAGGTCGCGACGATTAGCGGAACGACAACATGGTGGCGGCCCATGCGATGAGTGCCGATGCGATGCAGAAATGACCGACACTGACGGCAACGGGCGCGTGTCCTGGCTACCTGCGTGGTCCGCCGTCATGCGGCAACTCGGTACTCATGGTGAAGGCCACCAAGGACGGGCACGGAGACGACCGTGCCAGCGGAATACTCGTCAGAAGGTGTGATTGACTTGTCGGGCACCCGCTGACCAATCCCCTGATGAGGGCGCCCGCTGTTGAAATGGGCGACATGCTCTTTGAGCACGCGGAGTGCGTGCTTCTCCCCGAGGATGATCACGTGGTCCAGACATTCTCGGCGCACGCTGCCGAGATAGCGCTCGCATGTCGCATTCGCCTTCGGTGCTCGCACGGGCGTGCGCAAGACGCGAATGCCACTCGCCTCCGCCACGCGGGCAAATTCGGTTCCGAACTTGTCGTCGTTGTCGCGAATGAGGAACCTCGGGCCAGTCCCGAATGGCGTGGCGTTTCGCAGCTGCTGCGTCGTCCACAAGCTGGTTGGTGAGCGAGTCACGGCGACGTGGACGACCTTGCGTGACCCTAGTTCCACAATGAAGAAGGCGAAGATCGGCCGGAAGAAGATGTCGTAGGTCTGCAAGAAGTCGCAGGCCCAAATCTGATTGGAGTGGTTCTTCAGGAACGTCGACCAACTCTGACCCCAGGGCTGAGGTCCACGCACTCGGCGCAGATACCTCTGGATCGTGCGCTTGCTGACTCGAATACCGAGCCTGAGCAACTCGCCCCGGACGCGCTCTGCGCCCCAGCGGCGGTTGTCCAATGCCATGCGTTTGATAAGGGCGCTGGGTGAGGTCGGCGCTCCCGGCGGTGCGGCCGGACGGCTGGCTACAGCCTAACGGCTACC
>JAUVCD010000358.1 GCA_030590865.1 Myxococcales bacterium
GATACGGCGTTAGTTTTTGACGTTCCGGTGAGCCGGGGCGGGGGGGGGCTAGCTCGACCCAAGCGGGCAAATTAGAAAACGTTTTCTAATTTGCCCGACCCCGTCATGGTCCAAGTCCGTGGTGACCCCCGGCCGGCCGGCGACCAGGTCACTCACGTCTGCGACGCAGGCCGGAGGCTCAGCGCTTCAGTACCGACAGCACCGAGGCCCACAGTCGCCAGCGCAGCGGTAGCGTTCGGTTCCCGCGATTCGAGTCGAAGAACTTCTCGAGCGCCTGGATTTCACCGTGGTCGAGCCACACGCCGCAGCCGTGGATGCAGGTGTCGATGTGGATGCGCGAGGCGTAGCCATACTCCCGTGTCTCCATCGCCTTGCCGCATTTGGGGCAGTCGATCGGACCGCGCTTGTCTTGGGCTTGGAGGTCGGCGAGCTTCTTGGGCGCCACGCCTTGGTCCTTGGCCAGCTCCGCTGTGTAGTCGTGCTCCGACGAAGCCTCGATGGCCTCGAGCTCGCCCTTGTCCAGCCACATGCCGTGGCAGACGGTGCAGACGTCCACCTCGATGTTGGATTCGTACTTTTGTGCCTCGAGCGCCGCCCCATCGCGCGGGCATTTCATCGCCTCTTTCTCCATGGTCGCCACGCTAGCACGGACCGGAACCCGAGTGCTCGACACCCAGCCGAGCCGGGTACAGACGCTGCACCAGGACCTCAGTGAGACGGTCCATGAGGGCCAGCTCCCCGTCCGAGCTGGACAGCAGAGCGTCGAAGTCGATCGCCTCGCGATACGCCGCGAGCTGGTCATCATCGAAGGCACCGCTGCTCATTATGAGGTGCAACCCGGTGGTGGCCACATCCCTCGCCGCAGCGCCGGCGTGGAGCCGGGCGCAGGGATCGAGCAGCTCGCTGTCGACCTTCTCTCCGGTCGGCAGCTCTCCGGTCGCTAACTTGGTCACTAGCGCCACCGCTGTCTCCACCTCCGCCGCCAGACGTCCCAGCTCGAAGAGCACGATCTGCTGCCGTAGCAGCTTCTTCGAATGACAGGCCAAGAAGGTTCCCGCCAGAGCTTCAGCAGCGAGAGCGGCCACCTCGGCGCTGCCGTTGTCCGTCTCCAGCTTGCGCAGCGACGCGGCCATGTCGCGGTAAAACCCACCCTTGCTCTTGACGGTGCCACGCCATCGATTCGTGCCGATGATGCCCTGCTGGATCTCCGAGGTGCCCTCGTAGATGGTGGTGATGCGGGCATCGCGCCGGATCTTCTCCACCTCGTATTCGTGGGTGTAGCCGTAGCCCCCGTGCGCCTGGATCGAAGCATCGGCGGCGGCATTCCCGGCCTCGGTAGCGAAGAGCTTGGCCACCGATCCCTCTACTTGCAGCCCAGGCTCACCGCTGTCGAGACGAGCTGCGACTGCCTCGCAGTAGGCTCGGGCCGCCTCGAGGCGAACCGCATGGGGCACCAGTAGCTTGTGGGTGAAGCCTTGCTTCCGGTTCAGAGGCGCGCCGAATTGCAGCCGTTCCTCGCCGTAGCGGACCGCTCGCTCGAGCGCCTCTTCCCCGGCGCCGAGCCCGAAGGCTGCGACCATGAGGCGCGTGAAGCCGAAGACTGCGTTGGCCTGGGCCAGCCCCTTGCCTTCCTCGAGCCCAAGCAGCTGATCCGCAGGCACCTGGACGTCATCGAGGATGACCTGGGTGGTGTTGGAGGCACGGATCCCGTGCTTGTTTTCGTCCGGCCCGACCGAGAGACCTGGGGCGTCGCGCTCGACGACGAAGAACGATGGTCCCCCAGGAGCACGGGCCAGAATCGTGTAGATCTGGGCCACACCACCATTGGTGATGAACTGCTTGGTGCCTTCGATGGCATAGGCGACGACAGTGCCGTCATCGCCGGTGATCGGCTTGGCCTTGGTCCGGATATTGGCGACGTCACTGCCCACCGCCGGCTCGGTCACACCATAGGCGACGATCAAGCCTTGCTCGGCGATCTTGCCGAGCCAAGTCGTCTGCTGCGCCGGCGTGCCGCCAACCCGGATCGGGTCGATGCCGAGGGCGATGGCGAGAAAAGCGGTCGCGACTCCGAGGTCGATCCGCGCAAGCTCCTCGGAGGCACGAAAGAGATCCCGGGCCCCGCCGCCCATTCCGCCCACCTCTTCCGGCAGGAAGAGCAGGTGCAACCCAAGCTCGGGGCCGAGCATCTCCTGCACCAGATTCGCCGGGAACTCGTGCGACTCATCGAGCCGTAGGCGCTCACTCTGCCCGAGGCGCCGGTCGGTGACCGTCTTCAGCGATTGCAGCACGAAGCCCAGGGTCTCGTTGTCCAAACCCAGACGATTCTCGGTCATCAGCTTGTCTCTCCCTTGGTCAAGCGGGTCGCATCATATAGCACGGCTCAGGAGGACATGGCTGGGCCCAGAATCGTCCCTCCGTTACGCCTCCGTGGCCGCTGCTCTGCGCGGCGCCCTTCGGGCTAGGGGCGCTGATATCTCGTCACGCCCGGCTGCGCACCGCTCAGGCTGGGAGACGTCGCAGCCTGCCAAGGGCCAGCATGCTCAGCAGCAGGCCGGCGGTGCCCAGATCGCGATGCGGTGCACCGGCTTGCCGGCAGCCACAGCCTCCGTCGGAGTCTGTGGCGGGTGGGGCGCCTGGGTCACCGCCACCGCTCCCACCTGGCGCGCCGCCTTGCCCGCCCAGACCTTGGCCACCAAACCCGCCTTCGCCGCCGGCACCGCCGGCTGGGAGCCCCTCGACCGGCAGCTCGTCGCAGGGGCCCTCGACGAAAGAGGCATGGATAGTCTCATGGACCACTTCACCGGCAACGGTAGCGGTGACCACGACGTCGTGATCACCGGCGGCGAGTGAGGTGGTGTCGACTTCGGCCTCCCAGATAACCTCTGAATCGGGCGCCAGGGTCATTTGGATCGTCGGCAGCCCACCCACCGCGACGGTGACCTCCGACGTTTGGGCAATTGAAAAGACCTCGGCTCGAACCGGGTTGTCCGGCCGGTCTTTGCAGACGTCGTAGGCATAAGGGTGGGGCGTATTGGCGCCTCGCAGCGCTATGGAGACCGGTGCCGAGATGATGACCAGCGGCCAGGCTGCCGTCACGTCGGCGGCGCGATACACGAAGGCATTGTGATCGATGACGCCAACGCCGATGTTGTTGTTGTCGTACTTGCCGATCGAGCCCACCTCGTTGACCACGATTGCTGCATTGCCTGCCAGGTACTCGGTGTACGAATGGCGGTGACCGTGCAGGTAGTAAGCGCCGCCGTTGTCCAAAATGGCGTTTACGATGTGCGAGCTGTTGTCCGGATAGCCCAGTTGGTGGTGGGCGAAGACGAAGGTCAGCTCAGCGTCGGCGTGGTCCTGCATGCCCACGGTGAGCGCGGCAATCTCGTCAGGCGTGAAGGCCGGATCCTCGAGGAAGGGTCCGCTCCCGTTGCCGGCGCTGTTGAGCCCGAAGAAATAGAACTCCTTGCCTGTCGGGGTCTGGACGACCCAGTCGGTGAAGAGCGTGCCGTTGGTCTTGCCCTGCAGTGAGTTGGCGAGATAGTAGCTGAGGCCGACATCCCCATAACCGTCGTGGTTGCCTGGCAGGTCGAAGAAGAAGTCGGCGGTCATGCCGGCTTGAGTGTAGACCCCGGAGTAGGTGTTCCACTCTTCCTGGTCTTGGCCGCTCGCCGGGATGCTGTTGACCGACCCGTCGCACAGATCGCCGCTGGCGATGACGAAGGCTGGATCGATGACCGTCACGCCCTGGTTGAGGGCGAACTCAAAGTGGGTGGTGGCGTCCGGGCCCTCCAGGATGCTGGCGCCGATGTGGCTGTCCGAGAGGTGCATGAACCAGAAGATCCCGGCACTACCTCTGCCGTAGTGGGCGCTCTCGGGTCCTCCAGCGGACGCCGGCGATGGGGTGGTCAGGAGCAGGGTGAGAGTCAAGGAGACTGAAGCGAAGCGGATCGTCATAGGTCGGGACGTTATCCAAGACGTGGGTGCGGCGGTCGTCAGGGACACGTTGGGGTGGGGTCACAGAGCCGCTCTCCAAAGGTACGCGCCAGTGCATCGTTCGTCCAGCCAGGAGCGGCGGGAATGTATCAGTGATGGTTGCTCCGTTTCATGGCGGCATTTACCCTGAGGGCAGGAGGTGGACGATGCAGCTGAGCAGGTTGAGGGGAGTTCTGCTGGTTCTGGGCGCCGGCTTTTTTGGTGGAGTTGTCTTCGTGATGGCCTGCGGCAACGGTCCCGACGAGGTGGAGGCTCTGGATGCCGGGCAGGGTGGAGGCGCCGACGACTGTCAGTGCATCGTCTCGGGGCCGATCGCCATTGAAGAGCCAGTGACCGTTACCGGTGCCGTGTCTGTCCCTGAGCCGGTCACGGTGACCGGGACCGTCGCGCTGGCCGATCAGCCGGTCTCAGTGACCGTCAGTGGGCAGCCCATCGACGTAAACGCTGCCATCGATCCAAGCGTGCCCCTGCGGGTGATCCACGGAGCCGACTTCAAGGGCGTCACGACCACGCCACGGTCTGGAACGGCCGGTTGGGCCACCCTAAACGCCGACTGCGATGCTGCCTTCCCAGGCAGTCGCACTTGCACGGATCAGGAGATTCTCAACACCTTCCCAGGTCCCACGCCAGGCACCGACTCGTGGGTCCTGTGGACCACGCGAGCCGCCTATCACGACGGAACCCCTTATATCTACAACGCCTTTGGCGTGGCAACGATGACCGACACCATGAACTGTGCGGACAACAACAGCCCTAGTCCTTTCAGCGTGGGCGTGGGCTCCGGTTTGTTGCTCACCACCCAGGGCAACTTCGCCAAGAGTGATTGCCAGAACATGCACGTGGTGGCCTGCTGCGGACTCTAGCCTGCGGCAGGCTCGGTCCACTCAGCGCCGCCCTTTGGTGACGCGGCGGGCGGCGCCGGCTGCGACCATGAGCAGCAAGGCGACTGGCCAAGGCATCTGGCGGTGCGGAGGCACCGTCGCACGACAATCGCAGCCGCCGGTGGCCTCGAGCACGCCGCCGTCGCCGCCGGCCGGCGCGGGCAGGGTGATCGTGGCATCTTGGGTGCTCTCACAGCCTCCGGCGGAGGTCACGCTCAGGTCGAGGGTAGTCGCGGCACCATCGGCTGCCGTGGTGATCTCGATGGTGATGGTGGCGGTCGCCCCAGCGGCCAGATCGCCGAGATCGCAGCTCAGTGAGGGATCCACGACGCAGCTCCCTTCGCTGGCGGTCGCGGTCGCCATGGTGGCTCCGTTGAGCGAGCCTTGGACCGTGACGCTCCGGGCCACATAGGGGCCCTCGTTGGTGAGCGTGATGGTAGTGGTCAGCACGGCGTCGTGGCTGGCCGAGGCGGGCATGTCGGCGCTGATGGTGATGGGTTGCTCACCGTAAATCGCCGGATCGACGACCTCGAAGCGCGAGCCCGCCACGTTGGTATGATGGAGGAGCAGCACGCTGGCGGGCTCGGTCACCGACGGCGGGACGACGAGCTTGACCGGCTCGTCGTCCCCGTAGAGCGGTCTGCCCTCGGTGGGCGCTGCCACTGCGGTATCGATCGCCGGGCTCTCAATGTCGTAGCTCACCCAGTCGGTAGCGTTGAACATCAACGGCCACGGTTCGGTCTGGTCGAAGCTCACCGCACGGTAGCGGAACGAGGTGAACGAGCTGTTGAGCCCCAGGTCCTGGGCAAAGGTGCTGAGCACCATGACGCTGTTGAGGAAAGGCTGAGTATCCTGCACCGCGGCGCCGACCAGGTTGGCGTAGACCGACTCGCCGCTTTGCACACAGCTGCGCAGGTTGAGCGGATTGTCGCAGGTCGAGTAGTCGTAGGTGGCCGCCATGAAGACGTCGGCGTGGGGTGCGTCGAGGGCATAGGCTAGCGGTACGGTGATGGTGTCTGGCTCATCGTCGCCGTCCCGGTCGACCTCGATGGCTATGGTGGAGCCGGCTGGGCTGGCCCACTGGCCGCTGATGGCGACGGCGAAATGCAGCTTGACCTCGTCGAAGCTCTCGGTGGCGGCTGCGTTGGTGGCGATCCCGACGGCGCGCAGATCCATCTCGGCGATCTTCGGATCCGTCGCTGACTCGGGTTCCTCGTCGTCGAGGGTGCCGAGCTCGAAGGCCGACACCACGGGTGTGGGATGGGCTGAGGGGCCGCCCATCGATAGCTCGAGAGGGTCGTCGCCAGGCTCGGTCGCGCAGCCTGGAGCAGCCTCTGCGCGGCGAACCGCCGCGGCCCGCACGACGGCGTGGTAGGGCAGAGTGAACGACTGGGGGCCGGTGGTCTCGGTGTCGGCCAGCACGATCCGTCCCCAGGCTTCGTTGATGTAGTGCCGCGTTTCGTCCATCTGCAGCAGAGGGGTGCCCGGGTCCGGCCCCGGAGCGCCGAGGGCGACTGGGTCCAGATCGAAGCTGATGGTGAAGGTCTCGCTCTGCCCAGCGCCCACGGTGAGCTGCTGGGTGTCGAGGGCGAAGGTCACTCCTGGCGGCGTCTGCGCTTCAGTCAGGCTCAAGTCGAACGTGACGGCAGACGAGCCGCGGTTGTCGACCGAGACGGTTCGGGTGTCGGCCACCGGCACGTCGGTGACATAGGCGCCGAAGGAGACCGAGACCTCGCCGCGGTCGCCGGTGACCGCCGCGGTCACCTGCTGCTCGAGAGCCGCTGGCAGATCCATGTGCCCCGCGCCTTGCCAGGAGACTGGAGCGTCCGAGCCCGCGTCGAGCATCGGCACCGCACTGGCCATCAACAGAGCCTTCACCTGGTGGGGCGTCAGCTGGGGCAGCGCCTGCCGCAGCAGGGCCACACCGCCAGCCACGAAGGGGGTGGCGAAGGACGTGCCGCTGGCTCGTCCCCCGTCGATGCCGCTACCGACGGCGGCCATCTTGATGCTATCGCCTGGTGCGCAGACGTCGGGTCGCAGAATGCTGCCGACCGCGCTGGGGCCACGGGAGCTCACCCACCAGGGGTCCAAGGGATCGCCCTCCGAATATACGGGGGGCGAGAGAGTGACCGAGACACCGTTGCCGAGCTCGCCCTTGAGGATGAGCCCATCGCTGCTGCTGATCATGACGCCAGCCAGCGTGCTGTCGCTATCACCGCCCATGGTGAAGATCTCGTTGTCGTAGTTGGCGACGATGACGGCGATGGCTCCGGCGTCGAGGGCGTGTTGGAACTTGTCGACGAAATAGCAGGTGCTCCGGTCGATGAGGGCGATGTTGCCGGCGATCTGCCCGCCGTTCGTCAAGGCGCTGCAGCCGTCGTTGGGCTGGCCGTAGACGACCGTGCCGCTGACCGTGCCGACCTCAGCGAGCGGGGCGCTGAAGGCTCCCTCTTGAGCGAGGTAGTCACCGGCGATGGCGTTGGGTGCATCGACGTGGAGCATCAGCGGGATTGCCGCGACGCCGCCGACGGCGATGGGATCAGGTAGCGCTCCAGGTGCCCCGGCTGAATAGTAGTTCTGGCCAGCGTTGCCGGCGGCCGCGGCGACTACGGTGCCGAGGCCGACCAGATTGTGCATTTGCTCAACGTCGGTGGCCGCGTGGTAGCCGAAGGTCGACCCCAATGACAGGTTCACTACGTCGAGGCGATCGTCGAGCTGACCGTCCTGGTTGGGATCGGCAGCCAGCTCGAGGGCGCTGGCGACCAGCGCCGTGGGGCCGTTGCAGCCGAAGACCTTGAGGGCGTAGAGATCCGCCTTGGGTGCCACCCCGGGAGCGACTCGGAAGGTCGCCAGATCGAGGCTCTGGTCGTAGGGACCCTCGAAGGCGGTGCCTGCGGACAACACTCCTCCGCCAGCGGCGACGCTGGCCACCCAGGTGCCGTGAGCGCCACAGTCGAGGGGATCGTCGTCGGGGGTCGGAACATCCTCCCCTTCATAGGGATCGTAGGTATTGCCCGCCAGATCCCAGCCTGCCACGACCCGGCTGGTGGGGAAGGTGCCCTGCTCGACGATGTCGGGATTGTCGTTGCTGTAGTCGAGCGGGTTGCCGCTGCCTCCGAAATCGGCGTGGAAGTAGTCGATGCCGCTGTCCACGATGCCGATGCGGATGCTGTCGCCGTGATAGGGCGTCGTCCCGGTCCACATCGCCGGCGCTCCGACCATCTCCAGAGTGCCCTGCAGGCTCGGGCTCCACATGGGTACCGCCTCGACGCGCAGCACGCCGGGCAAGCGCCTGATGGTCTCGATCTCCCGTTGGGCTACTTTGATGTGGAGCGCATTGGTCAAGCGGCTCAGCTCGGCGATGACCTGGGCGCCCTGCGCCTCCAGTAGCGCTCGGTACTCTGCGTGGAGGACCGCCAGCTCGTCGACCCGATGGCGGGTCACCTTGCCGATGGCGGGCGAGGCGAGGTCAGCGCCTGGCGGGATCACCTCCGCGGCCGCTGGGCCTCGCAGGCGGACGTAGACCTGGACCATTGCCGCGGCCCGCGCACCGGAGAGAGGGGCCTTGGCCGGCGCCTCCTCGATGGCTGCCCCTTGGCGTCCAGTCTGTTCGTGCGCAGTGTGTTCGTGCGATGGCTCGCCACCACACCCCAAAGTGATCAGCCCGAGGCTGGCCACTACCCCAAGACACACGTCTTTGTGCATGACTCGCGGATCTCTACCACGGGCACCGGTCGACTTCTGCTGTGACCGCGACCGAATGGCCGCAGAGGACTTTCGCCTCTCAGCGGCGCTCCACGTGTGGCATGGTCGCTCAGCAGGCCCCGCCGGCGTGCCCTCTCACAGCCGACACCACTATGAGCGAACGGTCTCTGCACGAGCCTCTCCTGGTTACCGGCGCCACTGGTTTCATCGGACGGCGCCTCGTCGCGCGGCTCCTGGGCGAAGGGTGTCGACCCCGGGCCTTAGTGTTGCCCGATGATGCGGTGCCTATCGAATGGGGCGATCGAGTCGAAGTGATTCGAGGAGACATTACGCGCCGCACTGACGTCGGTCGGGCGCTGCGCGACGTGGTGACCCTGTTTCATTTGGCCGCCGTGGTCAGTGATTGGGGGAGTGCCGAGCTTCATCGAGCGGTGACCGTGCGAGGCACCGAATGGGTGCTCGACGCTGCGGCGCAGCGCAATGCCCGCGCCGTGCTGGTGTCGAGCGCGGCGGTCTATGGCGATGCGCTCGGTCGCAAGGTGTGCGACGAGCGAAGGCCATTGGGGCAGGCCAAAGGGATCTATGGGTGCAGCAAACAGGCCCAAGAGCGCGTGGCGCTGCGGTTGGAGGCGCAACAGAGTCTCCGGGTGACGATCGTGCGGCCGGCGACGGTCTTTGGCCCTCGGTGTCATCGCTGGGTGGACCAGCTGGTCGCGCGGCTCCACGCGCAGCAGCCGGTACTCATCGGGGATGGCCGTCGCGCCGCGGGGCTGACCTATGTGGACAACCTGGTCGACTTGCTGGTTCGGGCGGCGGGCACGCCGGCTGCGGTCGGCCGCATTTACAACGGAACGGACGACAACGGGGTGTCCTGGCGTCGCTATGTCACCGACCTTGCCGAGCTGGTGGGCGCGCCCCAGCCCAAGTCTCTTCCTAAGTGGATCGCCATGGCGGCCGCCCGGGGCTACGAGACCGCCTATCGATGGCGGCAACGGTCCGAACGGCCACCGCTCACCGGTGAGGCGGTGCGCGCCATGGCGG
>JAUVCD010000148.1 GCA_030590865.1 Myxococcales bacterium
ATTCAGCGCTATGGAAACACCACGGCGGCGACCATCCCGAGCTTGCGCTACGAAGCGGAGCGCGAGGGGAGGTTGGAGCGGGGCGAGAAGGTGGTGATGGTGACTTTCGGCTCGGGCTTCACTTGGGGCTGTGCGGTCGCCGACTGGTAGGCTAGCGGCTGTCGTCCAACCGGCGCTGGCTGGGGTTCAGTGCTCGCTGCGCGCGCCGCCTTGCATGAGAAAGGCTATGCCGGTCGTCGGGACGAGGACGATGAGTCCGACGATTATTCCGACCGAGGGTTGCGACCAGGCGAGGGCCACCAACAGCGCGGGCCACACCAGATGGGCCACCGAGCGACCGTGGCCCAGCACGACGCGCGCGAAAGTGATGGCTGGCCACAGTGCGAGGGCAAAGGCCAGCTGTGGCCGCTGGTCCAGGCGCATGGGCACCACGGCGAGGGCGGGGCCGACACAAGCGACGAGTGCGATGACGATGGGGGAGTAGCGCCTCAGCGCCTTGCCCATCATGGCGATGACGCCATGGTCGGGGCTCGAGGCGGCCTCTTCGCTGGGGGGCGCTTTGCGGTAGGTCGCCACTTGAGGAGGTGGCGACTCGGGTGGTGCTGGTGCTCGCCGCCAACGCTCCCGTTTTCGCTCGCGCTGCGCCCCGTGGACCCACACGCTGACGAGCAACAGGACCAGGACGGTCAGACCCGCCATCTCGAGACTGGACATGGGGATCGGGCCGAGGGGCACCAACACCGGTTCACGGTAGTCGAACCGGGCGCGGCACCGCTGGCCCTTGCCATGGGGCTCGCACCGATAGCCTGGCGGCGCCTTGGTGCCCGTGGGCACGTCCACGCTGAGCTCGAGCGATGGGGCCGGTGGGTCGAGATGGTAGGCATGCTCGAGGGTGATGAAGCGCTGCGTCCAGGTGTAGCTGAGGGGGCCAGGCTCGTGCTCAAACACGACCTTCACTTGGCTGCAGCCGCCTGTCCTGGCCGGCGGGATGACGAAACGTAGCGCACCCGTCTGCCGGCCCTCGTGCTCGTCGGGCCAAGGCTTGATGACCCGGTAGATCAGGTCGGTGAGCTTGCCCTGGCTGGCCGTGATGCCTGGGGATCCGGTCGAGAGCAGCTTCACTTGCTCGGTCAGCTGCCGCGCGTCGATCGTGGCCTGCTCGCCGGTCTGGGCGTCGCTGTAGCAGAGCTCCATTTCCAATCGGAGCTTGTTCCCGTCCTGCGGGTGGGGGCCGAGGTGGACGCTGTAGTGCGTCAGGCTTGGTGCCGCAGCTGCAACCGAGGCGCGGAGCACGACGGCTGCAGTCATGAGAACCGTCAGTGCTGCCAGCCATCGACGGCGCGTGCAGGCCACGACCATCGGCAGAGTCTAACGGCTTTTCTGCGCTTTGGTCCGCGTACCTCTTTTCTCGGGACGCCGCCCCGGTTAGGACTCGTCCCTCACCCAGGTTGGTCCCTGGACTTCGGAGGTAGGCACGATGAGTGACAGCTCGGGCGGGGAAAAGTCCGCCTCTTCGATGGTCGAGATCTTCAACAACAACGTGGCCAAGCAGCCCGAGAGGGTGGCCGCTCGCCACAAGCAGGACGGCGAATGGCGGGACGTCACCTGGGGCGATTACGGCAAGGAGGTCGAGAAGATAGCCGGCGGCCTGCTGTCCCTGGACATCAAGGCCGGTGAGCGGGTCTCGCTCGTGGCCAACACCCGCTGGGAGTACATTTCCTGCCAGTACGGCATCCTCTCCGCCGGGGCGGTGTTGCAGCCGGTCTATCAGACGCTGCTCCCCCACGAGATGGAGTACATCCTGAACAACGCCGGGTCGGTGGCCGTCATCGCCGAGGACGCGTTCCAGCTCGCCAAGCTCGAAGAGATCAAGGACAAGCTGCCCACCGTCCGCAAGGTGATCCTCATCGACGGCGAATCAGACAACGACTGGGTCATGTCGATGGCCGAGCTGCAGAAAGCCGGCGCCGAGTACGTCAAGGAGCATCCTGATGCGATCAAGGAGAGCTCTGGCGATCTCAAGCCGGATGACAATCTCCTGATCATGTACACCTCCGGCACCACCGGACCGCCCAAGGGCGTGGTGCTGACCCACGACTGCATGATCTATGAGGGCGAGGGCATTCAAGAGCTCAACGTGCTCGACGCCGACACGGTGCAGCTGATCTTCTTGCCCCTGGCTCACTCCTTCGCCCAGGTGCTCGCCACCGCCTGGATGCAGACCTGCCACACGCTGGCCTTTGCTGAGGGCTTGGACAAGATCGTCCCGAATCTGGCGGAGGTTAAGCCCACCTTCATGGGCGCGGTGCCGCGGATCTACGAAAAGGTCTACGCCAAGGTGGTGGCCAACGGTCTCGCCGCCGGCGGCATCAAGGGGTTCCTGTTCAAGAAGACCATCGAGCAGTCCGCGCTGGCCGGCATCGCCGAGCTAGAGGGGCGCCCCTACGGCGGCTTCTGGTGGTGGCTCGGCAACAAGGCGGTAGTGCCCAAGGTGAATGCCAAGCTCGACGTCCTGTTCGGCGGTCGGCTCAAGTTCTTCATCTCTGGGGGCGCGCCTTTGGCCACCAAGATTGCCTTCTTCTTCAAGCACGTCGGCGTCACCATCCTGGAGGGTTACGGCCTGACCGAGACCTCGGCCGGTACCTGTTTGAACCTGCCTGAAGACAACCGCATCGGCACGGTCGGCCCGCCGTTCCCAGGCTCGAAGAGCAAGATCGCCAAGGACGGTGAGATTCTGTTGTCCGGCCGGGGCGTCATGAAGGAGTACTGGCAGCTGCCCGATGCAACCGCTGAGGTTTTCAGCGAGGAGACGGTGGACGGTGAGACCATCAAGTGGTTCCACACCGGCGACATCGGTGAGGTCGACGGGGACGGCTACGTGCGCATCACCGATCGCAAGAAAGACATCATCGTCACCGCTGGCGGCAAGAACATCGCCCCCCAGAACATCGAGAATCTGTTCAAGACCAGCCGCTACATCTCCCAAATGGTGGTCCACGGTGACAAGCGCAAGTTCTGCTCCGCTTTGATCACCCTCGACCCGGAGGCCATCGTCCTCTGGGGCATGGAGCAGGGGATGCTCGACGAGGCGGAGGTCACCAAGGCTGCCACCACGGCGGTCGAGGAGACCGGCGCATCGGTGGCCGACTTGGATCTGCCCACGCTGCTCGGCAAGGCTGCCCCGCTCGGCGCCTTGGCAGCCTTCGTCAAGAAGATCCACGCTGAGCCTGCAGTGACCGAGATCATCCAGATTGAGGTCGACGCCTTCAACAGCCAGCTGGCCAAATACGAGACCATCAAGAAGTTCAAGGTGCTCGACATCGATTTCGAGGTGGGCGACATTCTCACGCCGACTCTCAAGGTCAAGCGCAAGGTCGTGACCGAGCGCTACCAGAAGATGCTCGACGGGTTCTACGGCACCGAAAAGTTCTGAGCCAGCGGCGAGTCCGCGCCGCGGACCTTGCGTTCTGGAAATGATCCCCTGGTCCCCAACCCATTGGTTGCTGGGGCCGGGGTCGGCTTCGCCCGTCTTCAGTCCTCGGTCGCCAAGAGGGCTTGGCACCAAGTAGCGAGCTGGGCTTCTGAGGCGGGCTGGCCTGGCTCGAGCGCCTCGAGCAAGGTCGTGCGCAGTTGCTGGGCTGTGGCGTAGCGGCACTCAGGCTCGAAGAGCAATGCCCGGCCCAACACCCGGCGCACCTCTGGCGGAATCGCAGGATTGTCTAGCCGTTCAGGGGTCGTCTGCACCCCGATGGGTCCCATCGGAAATGGGCGCTTTCCGATAATCATCTCGTAAAGCACCACCGCCGTGCTGAACAGATCGCTGCGCAGGTCGACGGCCTCTCCGCGGGCCTGCTCCGGGGACATGTAGGGCATCGTGCCCTTGGTAAAGCCATGTTCGGTTGATTGGAGCCGCACCGCCGCACGGGCGATGCCGAAATCGGTGAGCTTGACCTCACCACGCTTGGTCAACAGGATGTTGGCTGGCGTGACGTCCCGGTGCACGATCTTCAGCGGCTCTCCCTGGGAACCCGTTTGCCGGTGGGCGTGATCCAGGGCGGCCAGCACGGCTGTGGCGATCGCCGTAGCAATGGGCAAGGGAACGGTCTTGGATTGAGCCCGCGCCGCTTTGAGCAGCTCGCGCAAGCTGGGGCCATCGACGTGTTCCATTGAAATGAAGTAGGCGTCGCCGCTCCGATCGATCTCGTAGATCTGGACAATGTGGCGATGCTGCAGCTGGGCAGCGATTCGGGCCTCGTCAAAGAGCATGGCCAGGCACTCGGGATCGTTGGCCAGGTGGGGCAGGGCGCGTTTCAGCGCCACCTTTCGCTCAAACCCACCAGGGCCGAGCTGCCAAGCCAAGAACACCTCCGCCATGCCACCGGTGCCGAGCCGGCTCTCGATTCGATAGCGACCGAGTTGCGCCCCGGCGGCCTCTTCCAGGCCCATGGTGGCCGCCACCTCGGAGGCTACTGCGCTGAGGAAGGACAGCTCTTCGGCGGTATATGCAGCGCCGGATCGCTTCCGTCCCACCGCGAGGAAGCCGGTAAAAACCCCAAAGGCCAATATCGGCGCGGCGGCCACTAGATCGAGCGACCAGAGTTGCTCTTGCGCTTCGCCGTCCAGGCTGGCCGCGGCCAGCCCTTCGACTCCGCGAGCCCGCGCATCGCTGGACAAGGCGCTGACCAATTCGGAATCTCGGGGCAGGGCGAAAGGCGACTTGGATGGCGTCTCGCCTCGACCATCAGCGTATTGGAGGGCACGGCCGTCTTCAGTCAGCGTCCAGAGCTGGGCCGAAGTGGTTCGCAGGGCCAGCGCCGCTTGGAGCGCTGCGGTTCGTCCCTGCACGCGGTCGCCTCCTTTGACCGCCCGCTTGACTCGTTGGAGGAGTTGGAATGCTTGCTTCAGGTCGACCGCGTCACGGAAGAACCAACGATCGATGTGACGTTTGATCGTGCGGTAGAGGGGCGTGAAGCTCAACACGACGGCGAGGGTGAGCACCACCACCGCCGGTTGGGAGTCGAACAGCCCTCCTTCACCGGCCATCAGCGGCAGTCCGACCAACAGACCAAGGAAGGCGCCGCTCAATACCACAATGGTAGCGCCATAGCCGACCACGGCGGCGGTGAAGCGGTCTACGGCGAGTGGATTGTGGCGAATGAAGGCATAGGAGACCATGACCACGAAGATGATGACCGGTGCGACGTTCAGGTGGATCTGCATCGCATCGAAGCCCAACCCGATCACCAGGCGCAGGACATTCCAGCCGGCGGGCAACACCACACCAAAGGCCAATCCAACGGTCAGGGCGCGGCATTGCGGCAGCGCCTCGAGATCGGCGGTGCGCTTGGCCAGTCGATATTGGTGCCACAGGATCCCCGCGGCGGTGAATGTTGCAATGGCAAGCCACAAGCGCATGCCGACGGCGGCCACTTCCCAGACCGTGGAGAGCTTCAGGCTCGGGAAGGTCGCCAAGAAAGGGACGGCGATCAGCACGCTGGGCAGGTAGAACCAGATGGCACGGCCCGGTCGGTCCTTCACGAAGGCGATGGACCGCGGAAACTCGCAGAACATATGGATGCAGAGACTACCGGTGAGCATGATCGCCAAGGCCTGTGCTCGGCCAGCCAAGACCGGCCAGGCATCGTGTAGGGCGATTTCGTTGAGCAGGAAGGCGCCTGCCGCCTGGGCGGTCAGCAAGCACAACCAGCTCACACGCAGCCCTGGGCGGACCAGGAAGGCGATGGCGCCGAGGAGGAGCACGAGCCCTCCGATGACGACCCGCAAGGTGATGGCGAAGCGCTCCAAGGCGCTGCGCGGCGTGGTGGTGGCGGCCTGCGCCCAGCGTTGGTGTCCACGCTGGAAGGAGAGCTCGAGGGTGCCCGGTTTGGCGGCCAAGAGCAGGGGGAGGGCGGCGGGTGGATCCGCCACCGCCATGCCGTTCACTGCAACGACCAGATCGCGGTGCTCCACGCCGGGCCAGCGCTCGTCAGCGTGGCGGACTAACCCGCTCTTGCCGAGGGTCAAGCCCGTCGTCGCGGCGTTGCTCACCAGCCTGGCCTGATGGATGGCGACGCCGAGTAGAACGAGGCCACCGGCGACGAGCAGCAGGTAGAGCAGCACCCCCTTGGTGCCCCACAAGCGGCCGAGCACTGTGGCAGTTTGCACCGTGGCGGTTGCAGGTTCGATGGCGTCAGGCGGGCGGGACGGCCAGGCCATGGTGGTCGCCTGATCTAGCTCCTCGTCGCGGTCCAGCTCCTCGACGTCTGGCGGCTCCTGCGGCGGCGGTGCCATCTCAGGTCGGCGCGCGGGCGTGTCGAATTTGGCCGATGGCTCGCAGCAAGCAGGGGTAGTTGGCCACCTCTCGCACTAAGACCTGGGAGGAGATCCACTTTCCGTCGGCGCTCATTTTCAGCCGGCCATCATCGATTTGGAGCACCATGCCGGCGTCCCGCTGGTGGGAGAGATCGTCGAGCTTGATCTCGTCACTGGTGAGCCGCACTTGTCCGAAGGCCACCTCCTCGCCTGCCTCCAGACGTTTCTTGATCTCAGGCAAGTTGGCGGCCGTGCTGTACTGCTCCACCAGAGCTGGCAGGTTGGCATTAGGGTGGTCGGGCAGCTTGACGTCGTCGACGTCGATATGCCGGCCGTCCGGGGTGCTCACGGACGAATCCACCACTGATGGCGTCGAGGTTCCCGTAAAGGATCGGTAGAAGTAGTCGTGAGGCTCGGACCACTTGATGTGCACCGGCTTGGCGAGCCCGATGCGCACCCTGATGCCCTCCATGTCCACCTGGATTTCCCGCTTGGTGGCCACCGTGAGGAATCCCATCAAGGCCGCTGCGATGACCACCGCGCCAACCCCGCCCCAACCCATCAGGGCGGCTGGTGGGTCCTGACTCAACCCGTCGTAGCCAGCGAAGGCACTGGCCATGGTCACCAGGGCCAACAAGGCGGTGCTCGGTGCGACCCATTGCGGGCGAATCGAGCCCGCCACGACTTTCTTCCCGCCAGCCTTGCTCATGCCGCGCATCCTACCTCGCCGAGGGGCGGAGAGGCGAGCCTGGACGGCCGGTTGGGGTGGCCGAGGTACCCCTGACAGGCGACTCGCGTTAGATTGAGGTTATGGGCACCCGTACCTCGAGATTCTTCGTCGCTTCGCTGCTGGTCACCGTCGTGGCTTGCGGGGGCAGCACCGATCTGTTCTCCGACGGAACCGCTACCACCACGAGCGGTGAGGGCGGCTCCACCAGTGGCGGCACGGGCGGCAGCACCAGCGGCACCGGGGGCAGTGGTGAGTGCGATGGGCCACAAGATTGTGCGGTCCCCCAGTCCGAGTGCATGGAGGCCACCTGCGTAGGTGGCACCTGTGGGGAAACCAACTCGCCTCCTGGAACGCCCTGCTCTACCGGCGCTTGTGATGGCGCCGGCAACTGCCTCGGGGAAAACGGGGCGCCTTGCGTCGCTGGATCCCAGTGTGCCAGCGGCAATTGCGTCGACGGGGTGTGCTGCGATGCCCTTTGCGACGGCCTCTGCGAGGCCTGCGACGGGACCGGCAGCGAGGGCACCTGCACCCCCATGGCGGCCGGTACCGACCTGGACAGCGAGTGTGGCGCTGGGGTCTGCGATGGATCAGGCGCCTGTGCGGTCGGGGACCACCTGTGGAGCAAGCGCTTTGGCGACAGCGCGACCCAGTACGCGTTCCGCATGGCGGTGGACACTGCCGGCAACTCGGCCATCACCGGCTACTTCGGCGGCACCGTCGACTTTGGCGGCGGCCCGCTGATCAGCGCAGGTGGTTACGACGCCTATGTAGCCAAGTTCACCCCGTCGGGCGACCACATTTGGAGCCAGCGTTTTGGCGATAGCTCCAGCCAATTTGGTCAGTTCGGGTGGGGGGTGGCCCTCGACGCCACGGGCCACACCTACTTGACCGGGTATTTCTACGGGACGATCAACTTTGGGGGCAACACGCTGACGGCCACCAGCGAGCGGGACATCTTTCTCGCCAAGTTCAGTCCCAGCGGCAACCACCTCTGGAGCAAGAGCTTCCATGGATCGGCCAACAGTAGCGAATGGTGTCGCGCCATCACCGTCGATGGCAATGGCGACATCTATCTCGGGGGCTGGTTCGAGAACTCGGTCGATTTCGGTGGCGGTTGGCTCACCAGTGTCAATGGCTGGGACACCTTCATCGCCAAGTTTGCGGCCAGTGGCAATTACGTGGCCAGCGCCCGCTATGGTGGCACCGACAATCAGCAGATCTATGCAATGGCGGTCGACTCGGCGAACAACCTGCTGGTGACCGGTTACTTCTACGGCACCGTCGACTTCGGTTCAGGCAGCGGCTTGCTGACCAGCAATGGCGACCGAGACCTGTTGGTTGCCAAATTCAGTCCCACCGGCACGACCTTGTGGAGCAAGTCTTATGGCGCCGGAGGTGAGCAACGCGGTCGATCCATTGCCGTCGATGGTGCGGACAACGTCATCATCGGTGGATACTTCGAAGACCACGTCGACTTCGGCGGCGGCACGGTTCAGAACAATGGCGGATTCGACGCTGTGGTTCTCAAGATCGACGGGGCCGGCAACCACCTGTGGAGCAAAGCCATCGGCAGTAGCACCAACCAGCTCAGCGAGGGGGTGGCCACCGATGGCAACGGCAACGTCTTCCTTGCCGGACAGACGGTGGGCGGGATGGACTTCGGTGGTGGGCTATTGGGTAACCCAGGCTCCAACTCGACGGAGGCCTTCTTGGTCAAGCTGAGCGCCGGTGGGGATCACCTGTGGAGCAAGCTCTTCGACGGCTCATTCGCCCAATCCAGCCAGGCTGTAGGGGTCGATGGCGCCGGCAACTCCTATCTGACCGGGTACTACCAAACCAGTATCAATCTGGGCGGCAGCCCGCTGACCAGCATGGGTAGCTACGACATCTTCCTCGGCAAGTTCGCGCCTTGAGCGCCTGGCTACTTGAGCAAGCGGCCGATGACGAAACAGACGGCCCCAACGCCCGCGATAATCATGCCGATGTTCGGGGGGCCCACGGTGGGAAGCCCGAGCTGAGGCATCACGAAGATCGTTGCGCCGAGCACCAAAATGGCGACGCCCCAGTTCCGTAGTGACTCAGCCATGCTGCTACCGTAGCGCAAGCCGTCGGTCAGGGCACCTAAGCGACTATGGTGACCCCAAGGGGACGGTGATGACTGAACTACTGGCGGTCCTGAGCCACGGGGATTAACCCTATTGAAGCCCTCGTTGGGCGGCCCTGACCAAGGAGAAAGCCGTGCCTATCTTCGTCGACACCGAGCAGCTGTACCAAGCCCTGGACGCTCTTTTTCGACGGATTGTCGATCATGAGGAGATCGAAAAGGCGCTGCTGGCCGGCAACTTCGTGTTGCGCTTTCGCTACACCGAGCCGGATGGCCAAGTGACTGCGGATCTGCGCGGATCGTCGCTGACCTGGGAGCTCGGCGCGAGTGAGCTCACCCCGGATTTGGAGCTCATTCAAACTGCCGATGTGGCCCACGACTTCTGGCTGGGCGAGCTGAATGTTCCTTTGGCTATCGCCAGCCGCAAGGTCGTGTCCCGAGGCGACATCTCCAAGGCACTCGCGCTGCTGCCGGTGGTGAAACCTGCTCACAAGCTCTATCGGGAGGCCCTCACCGAGCTCGGCTTGGAGGCGCTGATCCCGCCTGAGCGCGAGGCGGCTTGGACCTCGGACCTGGCGTCACGCTTGCGCGCCGGGGCGCGCTCGCTGTGGTCTGACACGCCGCTCGGGCAGATCGGGCAGGTCTTTCGGCGGGCACCGGAGATCGACGAGGCGGTGCTCAACGCCCATCACATTCCCATCGGCGCCACCGATCACGAGCCGGATGGGACGTTTCGCGAGGTGCCGCTGCCGTCTGAAGAGCGGTTGCTCAAGCTGGAGATGTTGCGGCGTATGCTGTCGATTCGAGCTTTCGAGCAGAAGCTCTCTGAGCTCTACGCCGACGGGCGAGTCCCCACTGAGGCGATCCATCTCAGTATCGGCCAGGAGGCGACGGCAGTGGGGAGCTGTTTTGCCCTGAGGTCTGATGATTATCTGGCCACCACCCATCGTGGCCATGGACACATGCTCGCTAAGGGGGCGCCGCTCGACCGAATGATGGCCGAGATCATGGGCAAGGCGAACGGTCTTTGTGGTGGCAAGGGCGGCTCGATGCACGTGACCGACGCCACCGTGGGTGCCATTGGAGCCAACGGTATCGTCGGCGCGAGCCCTTTGATCGCAGCCGGCGCAGGACACTCGATTCGCCGACGGGGCACCGATCAGGTGGCGGTGGCCTATTTCGGCGATGGCTCTACCAATCAAGGCATGTTTCACGAGGCCTTGAATTTCGCGGCGGTGTTCGATCTGCCGGTCGTGTTCGTGCTGGAGAACAACCAGTACGGTGAGTTCACCGCCTTGTCCAAGCACTGCCGGGTCGACAAGCTCGAGACCCGCGCAGCGGCCTACAACATTCCAGCAAAGACCGTCGATGGGAACGACGTGTGGAGCGTCTATGAAGCGATGGGCGATGCCGTGGCTCGGGCTCGCCGCGGTGCCGGTCCGACGCTGCTGGTGTGTGACACCTACCGCTGGCACGGCCACATGGAAGGCGAGTCGGTCGACTACCGACCCGCCGAAGAAATCGCAGCGTGGAAGGAGCGTTGTCCCATTCTCGCCTGGCGTCGGGTGCTCGAGGAGGAGGGGCTCGCCGATGTCGCGATGCTGGATGAGTTGGCGGTCGTGGCCTCCCAGGAGGTCGATCAGGCTCTCGACGCGGCGCTGAACAGCGCCGAGCCCAGCGCCGAGGCCTTGACCGAGCACGTCTATGCTCCCGAGCCGTCGTACCTCTATCGGGACCGTGCGAGTGGCGCTGAGGGGGCGCGGGAGATCACTTACGCGGCCGCTATTCGTGAAGCGCTGGCCGAGGAGCTAGAGCGGGACGAGCGGGTCTACCTGCTGGGCGAGGACGTCTCCACTGGCGGCTATTTCGCCGTGACCAATGGGCTGGTGGATCGTTTCGGGCCTGATCGCATCGTCGACACGCCGATCAGCGAATACGCCATCGTGGGTTCGGCTGTTGGGGCCGCCATGACGGGCTGTCGCCCGGTGGCCGAGATCTTGTTCTCCGACTTCTTGACGACCTGTATGGATCCCATCGTCAACAACGCCGCCAAGCTGCGTTACATGTCAGGCGGTCAGTACCGCATGCCGCTGGTCGTCCGGATGCCCGGCGGTGGGGGGCTTGGGATGGCGGCTCAGCACTCCCAGAGCCTGGAGGGGCTGCTGACCAACATCCCTGGATTGATCATCATGGCTCCCGGGAGTGCCGCTGACGCCAAGGGGCTGCTCAAGGCGGCCATCCGGTCGAACAATCCGGTGCTATTTTTCGAGAACAAGCTGGGCTACGCGTCCACCGGTCCTGTGCCGGAGGGCGACCGGGTGACGCCCATCGGCGTCGGCAAGGTGGTGCGAGAGGGGCGCGACGTCACCCTGGTACCCATTGGTGGGGCGCTGAACACCGCTCTGGTGGCGGCCGAACAATTGGCCCGGGACGGGATCGACGTAGAGATCGTGGATCCCCGCACCTTGGTGCCCCTCGATTTGGCCGCTATCGTGACCAGCTTGTGCAAGACCGGTCGGCTGGTGACGCTCGAAGAGGCGCCCTACACCCATGGGTTCGGAGCGGAGGTCGTGGCACGGGTCTGCGATCACGCTTTTTCGGCGTTGCGCGCTGCCCCGCGGCGGGTCGCGGCGGCCGACGTGCCCATTCCCTACAGCATGACGCTCGAACGGATGGCGATTCCCGACGTGGCGCGTGTCGAGGCCGCCGTGCGGGCGGTGATCGGCTGACGGGTCGGACCGGTCGCTGCGCCCGCCGGGTCACCGGTGGGGACGGCCTACGTCAGGCTATTGGGGACTGCAGACCAAATGGTTGGAATGGCACTGGTAGCCATCCGGGCAGGACTGCGGGTCGTCGGGATCGCAGATTTGATTGCACTGATTGTTGTAGCAGAATGAGGCGCACTGGGAGTCTTCCTCACACGAGTCGCCCAAGACGCCTGCTCCGCCGCCTACGATCTCTTCACAGCTAGCGCCCACGCAGTCGAATCCCGGGCGACAGTCTTGGTCTTCGACGCAGGCGGTGTTGCATTGCCCAGCGATGCAGCTGAAGCCGTCATCGCAATCAGCAGCATTCATGCAGAGTACGCAGCGTGCCTCGTGGTGGCACATCCAGCCCTGCTTGCAGTCGTCGTCTTCGTGGCACAGCGTCTCGCAGGTGCCTTGGTTGCACGCCGTTGCTGCCGGGCAATCCTCGTCGACCTCGCAGGGGATCTCGACGTGCTGGCACAAGTTGATCTCAGTGTCGCAAGAATAGTCTTGCGGGCAATCGTCGCCACTGGCGCAAGAGCCGATGGTGCAAATCATGCCTAGCTGACCAGAGCGGCTCACACAGACGTAGCCGGTTGGGCAGGGCGCCTCGGCGCTGCAGTTGCGGGTGCAGTGGTAGGCCATGCCGTCCAGCCCATCGGTGCAATAAAAGGCGCAATCGGCGTTGAACGAGCAAATGGTGCCGAGGTCATCGGGCGGTGGCGGAGTGGGCGTGAACTCGTCGTCTGATGCGCATGCTCGAATCAATACCAGCGACATCACCATGATCATCGCAACCTGCCAGTATGGACTGCGTTTCATTCTACGTGCCGTCCCCTTAGGAGTGATTGAGCTGCTGTGACGTGATTGCGATACTCGTGTCGGATGCGGAGCTTGCGCCTCACCCTGGGAGCATCGCTGGCGAGACAAGGAATGACCCGGTGACGGGAGCGCCGATGCTGATCGTAGCGTTGCGCCGCTGAGGCCGTCAAGCGACGCCAACTCGGCGAAATGACGGAGGACTAGCCCACTCGAGGTGGGGTTCAGTTGCCCGTGGCAGCGCCGAGCTTCGAGCGGTGCAACCGGCCCCTAACGCAGCGGCGCCACCAGGATTGCTCCCAGTGGCGCTGGCTTGGGCGGGCTCGCCTCGGTCGGGCTCGGGGTGTGACGCCTTGCTCGGTCAGTACAGCTCGGGGACGTCGTCTTGCCCCGGTCCGCCGCCGCTGCCGCCATCACCACTGCAGGTCTCGGCGTGAGCGACCACGTAGACCGGCTCGCCGTTGAAGCCGTTGACGACGAAGCTGTCGGTTGAAGCGCCGCTCAGCTCGTGGGTGATGCCGTACTGGCCAGGGGCGATGGTCGTGATGTTGGAGGTGCCGACGTAGAGATGGGTTGCCGCGAGGGTGAAGGGGGCGAACGTGGCGTAGTCGACCGTTACGGTGGCGCCGTCGTAGCCCACCACCAGGCTGCCGACCTCGGTGCCTTTGGTGATGTCGTTTTGTCCCGCTCCGGCGTAGAGGGGCGTCTCGTAGAGTCCTGGCACGAGTGGCCCGAGCTGCCAGCCCCAGCGCTTGTCGGTGAGGCCCAGGTCGACGAAGGTCGTCGGCCCGTAGGCGAAGGCTGTCTCGCACTCATCACCCGAGTCGGGCGGCGGTGGCTCTTCGTCGCAGGTGAACGTGACGGTGAAGTATCGTGCCCAGCTGGCGGCGGCGGTGGTGGTGTCGTCACCCGCCCAGCCGGTCTCGGTCTGGGTGCCGCCGGTGCCATCATCCTTCTGCAGCGCAGCATGGGCGACGACGAACAAGCCTGTGTCACACAGGACGGGCTCCGGTGGCAGGCTGGCCAGGGGAATGGAGAAAGAGTGGGACGTGGCGCCGGTGATGTTGCCTGAGGCGTAGGGGAACAAGCCGATCTTGGGGTTGCCGTTGGCCGCCTGCGGCATGTCGAGCAGGTCGGTGCCAACCCAGGCATGGGCTTCGGTCAGCTCCCAGCCAGCTTGGGTGCTGTAGTCGACGGTCAGATTCTGGGAATCGACGGTGACGCAGACGGTGCCCGCGTCGATATTCTGCCCGGCCCACAGGGTTGCGCAGTTGGGTCCGCTGACGGAAACGAGGGCGTCGGGCGCAGCGCTCGGGCTTTCAGGATCCTGGGCGTCCACGCAGGCAGGTACGGCGCAGCCGAGGACAGACAGGAGAAGGAGTTTGGTGGTCGCTCGCAACATGTTGGCGCCTTTCACTGGCTGGCTCGTCCAGACGAGCCTTGGTGCTGGCCCGCGGAATGCCGGCCCCCCGGGATGCTGGTTCCCGGCGTGCAAGTGTCGTACCTAGTGCGACACTGTGGTCGTGTCACGTACTTTTGCGCACTTGCGGGCGAGCCGCATCCCAAAGTCGGATCAATCGTGATCCAACTGGATGAGAGCCGGTCCAGCTAGCCGTCGAGCTCAGCTTGGCTGGTAGAGCTCGCGGAGCGTCTGGAACGCTTCTGCGTAGCGCGCGTCGAGAGCCTCGGGATCGCTGAGCTCTGGCTCGTTGGGAATGGTGACGAAGGGCACCCGCACTCCTTTGATCTCCAGGTGTCCGCTTGGCGCTCCGTTGCTCAGCGCCTCGAAATCCTGTTCGGCCGAGAACCGCTTCAGGCTCTCGTCAGGCAGTTTGTGAGCCAAGATGGAATGGGCCAGGGCGGCCTCGTAGCGCGCCTCGTTGCGCCGCACCGACTCGGCGTGGGACACGACGATGTAGACGATAGCCGCGCGGCTGAGCACCTCTTGGGACAGCAAGTCGTAGGCCCGTTGATAGCCCCCGTCGGGTACGCCACGAGCGAACTCGATGAATAGTGTGTGGTCGTCGTAGAAGGCTGGCTTGGCCAGATAATCTCGCTCGACCACTCGGTTGAACTTCAGACAGAGCATATCGAGCAACTGATCGCCCTCGGTCTGCACGTAGCCGTGCTCGACGCAGCGGGAGTAGCGTCTTTGTTCGCCGAGCTTCTCCCACAGGTCGTCTTCTACGAACTTGTCCCAGAGCCACACGAAGTCGTCGAGCTCGACGACTTTGCCGATGTGGTAGCGGTCTGCGCGACGGGCCAGCTCGCAACCTTTCAGGAAATCGATGAGCTCGGATTTTCCGCCGCCGGGGCGGCCATTGAGGATGATGTGGTCGAAGGTCTGCGCCATGGTTGGGCGACAGTCTACACGGCTGCTGCGCAGGGGAGCCAGGAGTGTAGCGTTCTCTGGTTGAACGGTTGGAGCCTCCCCCGGTCCGTTGCTGCTACTGGGCCTCGGCCTTTCATTTCCGGTACGCTCCGGCATCAAATGACCAGGACGGGCAAGCCAAAGTCGATCGGTGACGATCAGGTGGTCCACAGCCTGGAGGGGCATGGGCCCGATGTGGTGATTGGCCCGAAGTCGGCGGCAGAGCCTGACACGGTCAGCACCGATGGTTCCGGGACTGCGGCGGCCGAGCTGACTGAAGATGAAGCGGCCATGCGGCTCACCGATCCTGCCGATCCCCCTTTCATTCCGGTGACCACCGAGAAGGGAGCCGCCAAGACCAAGCTCAAGCCCGTGCTCATCGCCAGGCCGTCCAAGAAGGCCGAACCGGCACCAACCCAAGGGGACCCGGGGGACCGAGAGGTGGTCGCCGTCGAACCGGACGCACTCGCCGGGGAGGGCAAGGGCCGCGGTCCTGGGCGGCTCGTCCCGGTCGCCATCGCATCGGTGGTCGCCTTCGCGGCCGGGCTGGCCGTCGGCCGCGCTACGGCGCCGCGCACAGCGCCTGCAGTCAGCGGCGACTCAGCTACGATGAGCGCTGCGGTCCCGACTCGTCGTGCCGCGACCGCGACGCCATCGGCCACGGACTCTGGGGCGACCCGCGCGAGGCCGCCGACTGGGACCCCAAAGCCGG
>JAUVCD010000478.1 GCA_030590865.1 Myxococcales bacterium
CGAGCTGTCCAAGACGGAGACGGCCATGGGGCACGCCAAACGCGAGCTGACCGCGCTTGGGGCTGCGAACGCGAAACTCAACGAGAAGCCTCAGAAACTGTTTGATGCAGCGGTCGCCAAAATGGACGCCGGCAAGGACAACGCCGCCGACCAGGATGCTCTGCGAGGCTTCCAGGAGGTCGCCGACCGGTTCCCGCTCGATCCGCTGGCCGAGACCGCCGTCGAGCGGATTGACGAGTTGAACGAGCGCATCCAAGAGCGAGACAAGAAACTCGCCGAGGCTCAGTCCGAGGTCCGCAAGCTCATCGAGACCTGCCAAACCGGCTCGCAGGATGCCCGGAAGGCACGGGACGCCGCCCTCCGCTTCAACGCCGCGAAAAACACTGACATGAACGCTGCCAAGGCGGCCGAGCGCCGCGCTGCTGCGCTCGAAAAGAAGGCAAAGAAGGCCAAGGACAAGGCGGTAGCGTTGATCGACGCGGTCCCCGATCCAGGCGGCAAGCTCGAGAAGGAGCTCGAGACCTGCGACCAGGCTGACTAGGCAGGCTTCGCTGGTGCGGCGGTCAGCTTCCGTGCGGATCCGGACCTGGCCGAGCCGGCCGATCAGTGGTTAACTTCAACCATGATCAAACCATCCCTGGCTTGTCTTCTGATTCCATTTCTGACGCTTACGGGCTGCTCGAGCGACGACGACCAGCCAAACACCACCGCTGGGGGCAACGGCGGTACCGCGGGCTCAGGCGGGGGCGGGGGCGCTGGGGCGGCGGCGCTCGACGTGGGCGAGGTGACCACCGAAGAGGGGGCGGACAGCGGCAGCGTCGAGATCATTCTGACCACCCCCGCAGGCACCGAGCAGTTCATCGCCATGGTTCTGGCGGCCAAGACTGACATCGGATCCATCTACGACTACACCGCTGCGGTTGCGCCTGGCGGGATGGAGCAGATGGCCGGTGACGTGCACATCACGCTGCCCAGCGGCGCAGCGCCCCATGCTGCGCCACCCGCGGTGCAGACGCTCGACCCCAGGCTTCCGAAGCATCTGCCGTGGAGCCGTTGGAGCGACGATCTCAACCGGCTCAGCAAGCTGCGCCAGGATCGCCCAAAGCCCTGGGGTGAGGGTGGTCCTCCCCCCGAGCCAGCGCCCAACGAGGGTGAGACGCGGCAATTCGAGATTGCCGATGGCAACAACGTGGTTCAGACGATCGACGCCGAGGCGGTTCGCGTAACCAGCGAGTTGGTGATCTACATGGATCGCACCACGCCTGGCGCCGGCGACATTGCGAGCGAGGATCTAGACGAAATCGCCGCCGGTTTCGGCGACGTGGTCCTGCCACGGGAGCGGATCTTCTTCGGCCAAGAGTCAGACGTGAACGACGACCAGCACGTGAGCGTGTTGTTCAGTCCGCTGACCTACGAACACGCCGTGGCCTATGTTAGCCCCTGGGACCTGATCACCGATCCGCAAGAGCAACCACCTGGTGTGCCCACCAATAACCAAGAGCTGCTCTACCTGACGCCGCCGGACGTGATTCCAGCCCCCTACAATACTCCGCGGGCGATCATCGAGACGATGGCCCACGAGTTCCAGCACGCCATCTACTTCTATCGGAAGTTCATGCTCAACGATAACTTCGGCGCCGATGAAAACGCCTATGTGACCGAAGGGCTCTCAGCGCTGGCCCAGGATCTTACGGGTTATGCCGCGGGCAATCTCTACGTGACCAAACATGCTCTCGACAACATCAATGACTTGTCGGCGGCTCGCGCCATTGGTGGCGGGCTGGGTTACGATCAATTTTATGACGGCGCGCTGCGCGGCGGTGCCTATCTCTTCATTCGCTACCTCTATGACCAGGCGGGTGGCGACGAGCTCGACGGGGCCGGCGTGGTGACTGAAACCGAGCAAGGCGCGGCTTGGCTGAGGGCCTTCGTCGATCGCCCCGAGCTCGGTTGGGAGAACATTGAGCTGGCCACAGGCAGCGAGCCTCGTGACGTGATGGCCCATTGGTTTGCAGCCATGATGATCGATGACCGCGGTCCCGAGGGTGCCGATCTGTCGGCCGATCCGGTCCACAATTATCTGCCGGTTGCCAATTGCCCGCTGACCAACGCCCCCCGTGGCATGTCGATGTTCTTGCCCTTCCACGGCCAGGGCATGGCAGGGCCGACCATCCAGGCCATCGCTGATGCAGATGGCAACCTGCATGCCGGTGGCGTGGACTACCTGTCCTTTGGCGCCGCCGAGGCTGGGCAGACCACCCTGACCGTGACCAGTGACGTGGCGGCTGATTTGATCGTGACGGTGGTGCGAACCGAGTAGGGGGATTCATCAAACCAAAGTCAGTCGTGGCCTTGCCCGCGGCGCTGATGGTGTTGGGCGTTTCGGCCTGTCACCTCGCCTCGGGGTTGTCGGACTTCGAGGTCCTGGCCGGCGGCGCAGCGGCTTCAGGTGGTGATGGCGGTTCGGCCGCCGCTGGCGGCAACGGCGGCGCGGCGGCCTTCGGCGGCATCGGCGGGTCCGCCGGCACGGCTGGGGCGGGGGGTGCGGTCGTGGTCATCCTGGACGTGCCGGTAGCTCAGCCCTCGGACGATGCCGAGGAGAGTGCAGCCGACGGGACCATGTACTTGCACAGCAGCGACCTAGAGCTAGGCGAGGAGCAGGACGGTTGGGGCGCCCAGATTGTGGGACTCCGCTTCCGGCAGGTGACCATCCCCCAGGGGTCGACCATCCTGACTGCGCGACTCGAGCTAGTGGTGGACACCACGGGTGGCGGTCCAACCGCCGTCGTCTTCCACGGTCAGGCTAGCGACCACGCCTTCCCCTTCCTCAACATTCCCACCGACCTCACCAGCCGCGCTGTGACCGACGCTTCGGTCGCTTGGGCCCCCGTGCCCTCTTGGAACCAGCCAGGGGTCACCCAGACGTCGCCTGAGCTGAGCGGCATTGTTCAAGAGCTCGTGGACCGGCTTGGTTGGGAAGCCAACAACAGCCTGGTCTTGGTGATTCAGGGCACGGGACGTCGCACCGCCGTGGCCCACGATGAGTCGCCCACCGACGCTCCGTCGCTGCACGTCGAGTACCTGGCGCCCTAGCCCGGCTTGTTGCGAGGGTCGATCAAACCTGCGATCATTATTCTGAGGGATCCAAGGACAATGAGTCAGCATTCTGAGATTCGGATGGGGTGGCTTGGCGTGACGGCCCTGTTGAGCCTGGCGCTGGTGGTCACTGCGGCGGGCTGCGGTTCGTCAGATACCAGTGGAGTATCGAGCACCTCGAGTGGAACCGGAGCCACCGGCGGCGTCAGTCCCGGTGGGGCCGGCGGTGTCGGCGGCGTCGGAGGCGCTGGCGGTGACGAGTGCACCGAAGAGGTCTGTGACGGTCTGGACAACGACTGTGACTCGGAGGTCGACGAGGGGTGCGAGTGCACCGACGGAGAGACCCAGAGCTGTTACAGCGGCGATCCCAATCTGCTCGGCATCGGCGACTGCGTCGAGGGCACTCAGACCTGCGATTTGGCTGGCGACTGGGGTCCCTGCGTCGACGAGGTGCTGCCGGTTGCTGAAGCCTGTGATGGCGGGGACAACGACTGCGACGGCGCCGTCGACGAAGACTTCGGCAGCGTAACGTGTGGCCTCGGTATCTGCCAGGTCACCGTCGACGAATGTGTCGAGGGCGTGCCCACTCCCTGCCTCCCCGGCCCGCCCAACCCGACCGAGACCTGCGACGGCACGGACGACAATTGTGACGGACAGGTCGACGAAGGCTGCACCTGCGTCAACGGCACCTCCCAGCCTTGCTACACCGGCTCACTCCAGACCCAGAACATCGGCGAGTGCCAGGATGGAATCCAGACCTGCGTCAACGGTCTGCCTGGCAATTGCGTGGGCGACCAAACCCCGACTACAGAAACCTGCGACGGGCTGGACAACGACTGCGACACCCAGGTGGACGAGAACGATCCGGGCGGCGGCAGTAGCTGCATTACCGGTTTGTCCGGGGTGTGCAGTCCTGGCATCGAGCACTGCGTAAGCGGCCAGCTCGACTGCGAACAGAACGTGCAGCCGTCGAGCGAGACCTGTAACGGCTTGGACGACAACTGTGATGGCCAGATCGACGAGGGCAATCCGGGCGGTGGCGCCGCCTGTGACACCGGGCTGCTGGGTATCTGCAAGCCAGGCCTGTTCGAATGTCAGAACGGGTCGCTCACCTGTGTGCAGACCACCCAGCCGGGGACCGAGAGCTGTAATGGTTTGGACGATGACTGCGACGGCTCGGTCGACGAGAATAACCCGGGCGGTGGCGGCGTTTGCAGCACCGGTAACCCGGGCATTTGCGACGCCGGCACTCAGCAATGTCAGAACGGCAGCCTGCAATGCGTGCAGGACAACACGTCGGGCCCCGAAACGTGCAACGGTCTGGACGACGACTGCGACGGTGCCACCGACGAAGGTAACCCCGGTGGCGGCAGCGCCTGCAGCACTGGTAACTCGGGCATTTGCGACGCCGGCATCGAGCAATGCCAGAACGGCGGTTTGTCCTGCGTCCAGACCAACACGGCGACCACCGAGACCTGCAATGGCCTAGACGACGACTGTGACGGTTCGACGGATGAGAACAACCCCGGCGGCGGCGGTGCGTGTAGCACGGGTCTGGCGGGCATTTGTTCCGCCGGCACGCAGCAATGTCAGAACGGCGGCCTGCAATGCGTGGCGACCAACACGGCGACCACCGAGACGTGCAATGGCTTGGACGACGACTGTGACGGCGCGACGGACGAGAACAACCCCGGCGGCGGTGGGGCGTGCAGCACTGGCTTGCCGGGGATCTGTTCCGCCGGCACCGATCAGTGCCAGAACGGTAGCCTGCAGTGCATCCAGACCAACACGGCGACCAGCGAGACGTGCAATGGCCTGGACGACGACTGTGACGGTTCGACGGACGAGAACAACCCCGGCGGCGGCGGCGCGTGCAGCACTAGTTTGCCGGGAATTTGTGCGGCCGGCACCGACCAGTGCCAGAACGGCAGCTTGTCCTGCGTCCAGACCAATACGGCGACCACCGAGACGTGCAATGGCCTAGACGACGACTGTGACGGTTCGACGGACGAGAACAATCCAGGCGGCGGCGGTGCCTGCGTCACTGGGTTGCCGGGGATCTGTTCGCCAGGTATCGACCAGTGCCAGAACGGCAGCCTGCAGTGCATCCAGACCAACACGGCGACGGGCGAGGTGTGCAACGGCTTGGATGACAACTGTGACGGCTCGACGGATGAAGGCAATCCTGGCGGCGGCGCAAACTGTCTGGTGCCAGGCCAGCAGGGCGAGTGCGAAAACGGTACGGTCAATTGCGTGACCGGCGCGCTTCAGTGCGAGCAGACCATCTTCCCGATCAACGAGGTCTGCACCAACGGGCTGGACGACAATTGCGACGGTTCCATCGACGAGGGGTGTGGCGGCTGTAACCCTGGAAACATCGTCACCACCTACATCGGTGGCAACGCCCAGAGCGGCAACATGTTCGACATCACCGCGCTGAGCAACATCAACGTCCTCTCTTTCGCCGGCAACTTCAACCCCGCCAGTTACACGGTGGAGGTCTACTACAAGGTTGGCACTCACGTTGGCTTCGAGGGCACCAGCTCGGCCTGGACCCTGATCGGAAGCACGCCAGTGACGAGCGTCGCTGCCAGCGTGCCGACGGCCATTCCCCTTCCGATCAACGTGTCGATCCCCGCGGGACAGACCTACGCCTTCTACGTGACGGTTACGTCGGGCAGCCTGATCTACACGAACGGCACGACGCTTGGCGCGGTCTACGTCCAGGATGCCAACCTGCAGGTGCTCGAGGGGGTTGGACTAGGCTACCCGTTCGGCGGGACCTTCAGCCCCCGGGTCTGGAACGGAACGGTCTATTACGAAGAGTGCCCCTGATCGAACGCTCCGGGGTTGGGTCCGAGCCCCGGTCGCCGTCCGCTAGGGACCGCACTGATCCAAGAACAAGCAATAAGCCCATTCAGGATGATCCACGAAGGGGTTCCTGTTGCCCTGATGGGCGTAGACGGTCTCGTGGTGCCTGATCTCTTGAGGACTGACTGGGTCTTCGCAGTGCCACACCAGCAGGGTCGATAGGATCCCCATGTAGGCCACCGTATCGGTGGCGGCGGTAGTGACGATCAGGTTGGGGTCGTCGGTGAGGATGAGGTCCGGCTCCAGGTGGGCGGTGCCACCGTGGGTGCCGCCTTCGTAGCGGACATCCATGTAGAACAGCGCGCGGGCGACGTCGCCTCGCCGTTTGATCCAAGTCTCCCAGGTCCCGGTCTTGCGCCAGTTCGAGTTGCCTGGATAGACGCCCGTGCCCCCGCCCTGATTGGCGTTGAGCTCGGTAGGTCGCTCATTGCAACTGGCACCACAGACGTCGAAAGGCAGATTGCCGCGCGAGGCGTTGTAGCCAAAGTCGGCCAAGAACAAGTGGTGACAATCGGTGTGGGGGTAACGGTCGGCGTCATCAGGGAGATAAGATTGCGGCCAGACGTGCTCACGGTCGTAATCCATGTTGCCGCCGCCGTGTTTCGGGTAAGCGGCGTTGCGGTAGATGTCGAGAATCACGGCCGAGTCGCCAGGATGTTCGTCCGCCGCCTCGAGAATGTCCCAGGTGTCGGTCGCCGTGCTGGTGTAGGGGACGAATTGATGGTCGTGAATAATCTCGTGCAGGCTCGGCCGCAGGCTGGTGCCTGAGCTGGCATCGGCCATGACGTAATAGGGGCCCCAGGGTGGGCTGATGACCCCCGCGCCTGGCACGTCACCAAAACCGTCGCAGTCGTTGTCGAGCAAGTCGCACAGCTCAGGTGCCCCTGGGTAGACCGTGTCCACCTCGTCGTCGCAGTCGCCAATCTCCAGCACCCACCCGTCAGGCTGCTCGCAGGCCTGGATGACCTGGTCGACCACGCCCCAGCCGTCGCCATCCTGGTCGCGGTACCAGGTTACGGCGTTCAACGAGTCGGGGCCGTCGATCTCATCGTCGCAATTGTTGTCGATCCCGTCGCACAGCTCGATCGCTGCTGGGTGGACGTATGGGTCCTCGTCGTTACAGTCCGTATCGCCGAAGTAGCCGTCGCCGTCGCCGTCGACCCGTTGACCACCCACGCCCCCAAGACCGCCATCGCCTCCGGCGCCCCCGGCGCCGCCAGCCCCTCCGGTCGTGGACCCAGGGTTGGTCGGCTCTTCGGAACAGCCTGCTGCCGCGGTGAGCAGAGCGAGCCCGACGGCGGCGCGACCGGCGGTTGCCGAGAAGGTCCGTCGACCATGGCGTGGTCGCCCTGTGTCGTCCCGTCGCTGATGCATGGATCTCAAGCTAGGCCAGCGGCCCTAGGCTACCATCTGACGAGCGGCCCTGACGACACCCTAGTAGCAGGGCGCAGCGGTTCCTCAGTACCCCAAGGAGGCCCCCAATGAGCACCATCAAACG
>JAUVCD010000820.1 GCA_030590865.1 Myxococcales bacterium
AGCCCGCCACGCGGCCGGTGCAGCCGATGCCCGACACGATGGACATGTTGTCCATGTCCGTGTTCTCTTCTTCCAGGGCGCTGGCGAAGCACTTGACCACCGTCCCGATGCCGCAGGTCGGACACCAGATGTGGGGGATCCGATCCATCCGCAGGAACGGCGCGATCGGGTGGCTGTCTTTGGTGTTTTGTTTGGCTTTGGCTGTCATTTTGCAACCTTTACGATGGCGTCGCAGATGTCCTGGGGGTCGTGCACACCGCCACCCGCGTGGGGTACGCAGACTGCGGGGCAGTTGCCTGAGGCGCAGCGCTCCACCTCGAGCACCATCTGTCCGAGGTTGATTTCCGGGACCACGAAGCCCTTCACTTTCTTGGCGAGCTTGCGGAAGTACTTCTCCGGGAAGGGCCAGACCACGATCAGCCGAATGAAGCCGACCTTGACCCCCTGCTCGCGAGCGAGCTGGATGCCCATCCTGGTCACTCGGGCGGTGATGCCATAGGCGACCACCACCACGTCGGCGCCGTCGATCTCCTCTTCATCGAAGCGCCGGATCTTCTCTTCGTTGAGATTGATCTTGTCGATGATGCGGCCGACTTTGATGGCCTGACATTCGGCGCTCATCACCGGGTAACCCCTGTCGTCGTGGGTCAGGCCGGTGGTGTGGAACCGATAGCCATCGCCGGCGCGGGCGAACTCGGGCACGCCACCCTTCTTGGTGACCTTGTAGGGCAAGAACTTGCCAGGCGGGGTCTTGGTCAGCTTGCGGGGGACGATGTCGATCTCTTCGGCCGGGGGAATGACCACCTTCTCGGTCATATGGCCGACGCACTCGTCGAGCATGAACATGACCGGCACCCGGTAGATCTCCGACAGGTTGAAGGCGTCGATGGTCAGATCGAAGGCTTCCTGCGGTGACTGGGGGCACATGGTGATGAGCTCGTAGTCGCCATGGGAGCCCCAGCGGGCCTGCATCATGTCCGCTTGACCCACCATCGTCGGCAGACCGGTGGAGGGACCGCCACGCTGAACGTTCACGACCACGCAAGGGGTTTCCATCATGGCGGCCAGACCGATGTTCTCCATCATCAGACTGAAGCCCGGGCCGCTGGTGACGGTCATGGACTTGGTGCCCGTCCAGGCGGCACCCACGACGGCCGCCATGCTGGCCATCTCGTCCTCCATTTGGATGAAGTGGCCGCCCATCATGGGGAAGCGGCCGGACATTCGCTCCACGACTTCGGTGGAGGGCGTGATCGGATAGCCCCCTACGAACCGGCAACCGGCTGCCATGGCACCTTCGCCACAGGCGAAGTCACCATCTAGGTAATGGACGCCGGTCAAAACTCCTGCTGGATCGGTTTTCAATTGGGCCCCTTCCTTTCTCAGTCACTCGACGGGTCGGTGAGGATCCCGTCCGTGGGTCGCTTTTCAAGCTGCCGAATCGTCCTCGACGGCGACGCAGTAGATCGCGAAGTCAGGACAAATCATCTCGCAGAGGTTGCAGTTGACGCATTCGCCAGACTTGATCACCTCAGGTGGGTGGTAGCCTTTTTTGTTGAAGTCTTTGGACAGGGCGAGCACGTCCTTGGGGCAATACTCGACGCAGAATGCGCACCCCTTGCAGCGTTCCGCGATGATCACCACGTCGCCGTGGGGGACCTTGACCTGATCGATGTCCAGAGGTTTTCGCCAGAATTTCATCGGCAGCTCCTTTGGGCCGACGAGCCTTGCAACGGCTCGTGGCATTCGCCTTTGACGCCTGCGGTCGCAGCGCGACCGGCGACAGTATGGTGCGAACGAGTCCCAGTTGCTTGGGCTCGTAGACGAACTCGTCCTGCTCCAGCCGCTGAGCCGTGCGCCATCGTCTCACTCACGCCACAACGCCTTGCTCGCCGGTGGGCACTACCGCACCGAGCGTAGACTGGGATTGGGGCCAAGTTGTGCGGCAGCATCGTCCAGAGAACCGAGCCCCCCAAGCTCCTCTCGCGGCGGCACGGAGTCTAGGCCAGAGGTACGGTATTCGCAAGGGGTGGTGGGGGCCTTTTGGCACCGGTGGTCGAGCAGGCTCTTGGGAGTCGCTCAGGCGGCGCTAGGCCGCCTGATTTCAGGGGGATTGCCCGGGGCCGATTCGCTCAGGACTCTTCCGTTTCGAGGTGTGCGGTGTAGGCCTTGGCGTCCAGTAGACCATCGACCTGGCTCGCATCGGACGGGGCGATGGCGATCAGCCAGCCCTTGTCGTAGCAGTCGTCGTTGATCAGCTCGGGCTCGTCCTCTAGAGCCTCGTTGGATCGCAGCACTTTGCCGCTCACCGGCGCGAACAGATCGGCCAGGGTCTTGACGCTCTCGACCGTGCCGTAGGGCTTGCCGGCTTCGATCTCGTCGCCCTCGCTGACGTCGATGGTGACCATCGTGATGTCGCCGAGCTGCTCTACGGCGAAGGCGCTTACGCCGACGACGAGATCGTCGCCGTCGCTCTTCGCCCACTCGTGGTCCTTGGTGTATCGCCGGTCGTCCTTGACCTCTACCTTTGCCATGTCGTTTCCCCGTCCCGCCGTTCGGTATTGAGTCGAGTTTTTAGCTTCGCGCTCAGCAGTATCAGCGGAGTTTAGTTAGACCGGACGGGCTGGGAAGTCGACCTGGATCGGTCGCTGATCAGTGCTTGCGGCGATCGAGATGGCGCTGGGCCTGTGTCCGCACGGCGCTGGGTACGTTCTTGCTCTTGGCGATGCGCCGCAGATCGCTCTCCCGCAGCTGAGTAATCAGCCGCTGGGCGATGGCGATCGGCGTCTTGGCGTTCTCGACCAGGTTCTTCTTCACCGTGTAACTCTTCATCCATTCGGCGGACATGCCGATGATGCGCAGCACGTCGATTGAGACGCCGCGGTTGCGGGTGATTTGAACGACATCTGGCTCTTGGAGTAGCGGGCTGCGGGCGGCTGCGGAGGCGACCATCTTGTTTTGCTCGCGGATGAGCATCAGCCGTTCTTCCTTGGTCCCCAGCATGGCGCGTCGGATCTTCTGGGAGACGCTCATGTCGCTGATGCGTGCGTGCAACGGCTTGAGCTTGTCCTCCAACAGCTCTTGCCCCTCGTCGTCCTCGAAGAAAGCGTCTTCGAGGCCGGCGTGGGTCAGCTCATGGGCCAGGTCGTCAGTTTCCCAGAAATCCTCGTCTTCCGGCAGGGGCTCGTCGCTGGGCTCGGCGATGAGCTCGCCCTGGATAGCTTGGGCGACCTCCTTCCAAGCGGCGATGCCCTGCAGCTCGATGCCGTTACGCACCGACAGCTCGACCAGCCGGTCGGCGGTCGACATGCGGGTGGCCTTGTTCAGATAGAGCTGCTCGATGATCTGGGGGTTCTGCAGCAGCAGCTCTTGGTTGGTCGCCACCAGCTCAGTCACCACCTCGTCGCCGTATTGGGCCAGGTGCGAGACCGCCTCGATCGGGAGTCGGGGCATCTTGACCAGCCCCTCGAGAACGTCCATCCGGAGCGTATAGGCCTGGGCCAGCACCAAGATGACGGCTTCCGGGAGGTCGAGCTGCAGGGCGCCCTGCAACAGCGGGGCTGGCAAAGCGGCGATCGCGCTCCGCGCAGTCTCGGCGACCTCAG
>JAUVCD010000802.1 GCA_030590865.1 Myxococcales bacterium
GCCGCCGCGCCCCCTTGGCCGGGTTGGGGGGTCTCACCCCCGGGACCCCCCCAATCCCGACCTGGGGAGCGCGGCCCGACGAGGGCTGCGAGGCTAGTTCACGAGGTAGGTCGCGATCAGCGGAGCGTGATCGCTGGCTGCTTCGGCTTCTGGGCCGTGGAGGATCTGCACTGACGTCGGATCGAGCCGGTCGTGCAACAGGCCATTGAGCATTTGCTGGTCTACCAGCTCGTGGGCGTTTTGGTACTCGAAGGTCCAGCGATCGGCTTCCGGTACCTCGTCGGCTGCGTTGCGGTAGCGGTCTGGCTCCTCGCCGACCGTGGCCACGTAAGGAGGCGAGCCCGGCAGATCGTTGAAGTCACCTAAGATCAGGATGCCCGTGTTCGGAGCGGCGGCGGTGATGTCGTCGGCGATCCCTCGGGTGTGCTGGGCTTCGGCGAGGCGCTTCTGTGGGTCGTCGTTCTGCTTTGCCTTGTAGTGGACGCCCAACAGCACCAAGGGCCGCCCGTTGAACGTCACATGCATCTCGAGGCAGTCCCGAGCGTAGCGATAGGTCGGGCCGTTGGGGTTGCTCAGCTCCGGGAAGGAGTCGTCCTGGTGGGTGATGACCTGGTCCAAAGCGATCTTGGACATCACGCCCACGTCGATCCCTCGGGGATCATTGGCATCGATGACTCGGACATGGGGATAGACGCTGTCCAGCTCTTGGTCGTTGAGCTCGTTGAGCACCGCCTCGTGCTCCACTTCCTGAAGCACCACAATGTCAGCATCGATGCTTCTCAGTACCAGGCCTACCGACGAGCGATGTGAGGGCCAGCCCGGATCGATCTCCTCTTGAGGCGCGGCGCTGTCGTTGTCGGCGTTGACGAAGTTCAGCACGTTCCAGGTGACGATGGACAGGGCCACCGGGCTGGGGAGCGTGCCGCCTGCGCCGCCGCCTGACGACGTCGTGCTGGTCTCAGTGGGACCGGCATCGCAGGCTGCCGCGGCGAGCGCCGTGATGAGCGCCGTGATGAGCGCCGTGATGCGCGGGCGTGCGACGATGCAGAGCCACGTGGGCCCGTGACGGGGTAACCACTTGCGCGGATCAGCGATGCGGGACCGCCGACTCAGGATTGCAGAACGGGCCATCAAGAAACCGACCAAAGACTGTAGCAGAGCTCCGAGATCATTGTACTCGCCCGCTGCCCTCCGTCCAATCCAGGCGGTCCTTTGGCGGCGGGGGCGGCAGATCAAACGTGTCCGCTCAGCTCGATCGCGACGGTATCCACCGAGGCTGTCGTGGGCGGGCCGAACTTGCGCAATCTCACCGTCGCCCCCGATGCAGGGGTGTCGTTCAACACTCGGTCGAGCAGGCGCCGGGCTAGCGTTTCGAGCAGCTTGTAGGACGTCCGTGTCCCTTCCTCGACCACCAGGGTGGCGAGGAACTCGTAGTCGTAGACACAGCTACGCTCGTCGCTCTCGGGCAATTGCTCCACCGGCAGCGCGACCTCCAGATCGACCACGAAGTCTTGGAGCAAATAGCGCTCAGCATCCGATGCGCCATGACGGGCACGAAAGCGGATCCCTTCGAGACGGATGTTGTAGTGGGTGACGCCGTTGGGCATACCGCCGCTACCCCTAGCATGGGCTTGGGGGCGAGCCGAGGGCAGGACTGCCCAATCGGCCTTGGCGTTCACCCGCGGTTCCTTGGCATTCACTGCGGCGTCGCTAGGAGCAGCAATCATGCTTGGCAGCGCCCGGCAGGCTGCCACAATGGGGCCGTGACACCCTTGGAGCCAAAGGCGCTCATTCTGGATATGGATGGGTTGATGGTCGACAGCGAGCCGCTCTGGTGGAGCGTGGAACGGACGCTTGCCGAAGGGCACGGCCTGGTCTGGACCGACGAGATGGCCGAGCTGTGCATCGGTACGGGACTGCCCAACACCATCACCACCATGCAGGAGTTGCTCGGCCTCGAGCTGGGCGTGGACGAGGGGGTGGGCTGGTTGGTGCAAGCCTTCGTGTCTCGGGTGGGCGAGCTCGAGCTCATGGCCGGTTGCCGTGAGCTGCTCGACGCTGCGTCTGGGGCAGGGCTTCCCCTCGCTTTGGCCTCATCATCGACCCAGCGGCTCATCGACGTCGTGTTGAGCCACTTCGGGCTCACCGAGCGCTTCGATGCCATCGTGTCAGGCGACGCGGTGCCGGCGGCCAAGCCGGCTCCAGACATCTTTCTCCTGGCAGCCAAGCTGCTTGCCCTAGCCCCTGAGCGGTGCGTGGTGCTCGAAGACTCGCTTGCCGGCGTGACGGCCGCCCGGGCCGGAGCGATCCCTGTCATCGCCGTTCCGGAACGGGAGCCCGCCGCCTTCGAGCGGCTAACCGACTACATCGTGACCGATCTCCACCAGGCGCGCAGGCTGTTGGGACTGTGAGGACCGTTCCTCAGGGTCGTGCCTGGCCTCGAGTTGGTGCCGCTCACTCGCCGTGGCCGTGGTGATCTAGCGTGGCGCCGCTCTTGAGGTAGTGCAGGAGGACCACCAGCGGTGCCTCGCCCGCTGCCTGGAGCCCGTGGGGGGCGCCAGCGTCCAACAGGAAAATCGTCCCTGGTTTGAGCACCTTGGCTGCGCCGGCGATCGTCATGCCGCCTTGACCCGATATCGTCTGCACCGTCACCGGGACGGGAGCGGCGTGCTCGGCCATGGTTGCGCCGGGCTTGATGGTGACGACCGCGATTTTCAGGTTGGCATCGTCGTGCAGGACCTGTGGATGGACGGCTTGGTCAGACACCGAGGCCGCGATCTCGAAGCCCTGACCCGAAGGGGTCTGCTGCTGCGCCGGAGGCGGTTTGTGAGCGGTCTGAGCGGTCGGAGCAACGTGAGTGCTTGGCGGCGCCGGAGCGGGGTCCGGGCAGTGAGGTTGGGGCGGCGACGAGCAGGCCACCATCGGAAGCGCGAAGAGTACGGCGAGAGTCTGGTTGTATAAGTTCATGATATTGTTACGGTTATGATCCGGGTGACAGGGAGGTCAGCACGATGCCGTGGGCGACGAGTCCGGCAACCATCACGACGACCATGGCGACGACCGCACGGTGGAGCGCCTTGGTCGATTGGCCGGCGCCGTTGTTGGCGAAGTCGACCGCTGTGCCGGCCTCCCCGTGGCTCTCATGCTTGCCCATGCTGCGCCCGCCAGCTCTCAGCGCCATCGGCACGATGATCAGCTTGTTGATGCCTACGGCCACGAAGGCCACTGCGGCGGTGATCGTCGGCCACCCAAGCACCGATCCAGGTTGGGCGGCGGCACCGGCCAACATGACTCCGAGCAGGATGGTCATGGCGTTGAAGAACAGCACCGTGAGCCGCATCTGCAAGGGCAGGAAACGCTCGCGGCTCATGCTCTTGAACAACATGGGCGACTGGATGAAGAAGAACCAAGCCGTTGCCCCGAGCACGACCGACATGGCGAACAGGTCGACGCCCCGTGCGATGGTTGTGAAGGTGTTCATGGCTGCTCGTCTGCCTTTGGGTGGTCAAGTCAACGTTGCCGCGACTTGCTCCCAGATTCGTTCGGGTGAAGCACGTCCCGTGCGGCGCGTGGCGGTGGCTCGCAGCGCGCCGAGCACCATCCAGGCGAGCACGTCCGGCGTCGCTCGGTCGCGCAGGTCGCCAGCGCTTTGCGCGTCTCGCAAGCAACGCTTCACGAAGGCGACCGACCGGGACATGATCTGACGCACTCGCTCAGCGCCGTCCTCGCCGGCGGCGAGCTCGAGACGATCGCTGAACGCGAGCCCCAGGATCACCGGATGGGCCCGCACCAGCGCTACCCGGCCGATGAAGAAGAGTCGCAGTTGTT
>JAUVCD010000453.1 GCA_030590865.1 Myxococcales bacterium
CGAGCTGCTCGCGCCGAGCGCCCCCACCAAATATCGGAAGCCGGGCCGAGGATCGAGACCGCCGCAGGTGAAGATGTCCACCGCCACGTAGCCTGCCTCGGGCCAGGTGTGGACTGACATGTGTGATTCGGCGATCAACAAGGTGCCGCTGACGCCCTGGGGCGCGTAGCGATGGAAGACCTCGCCGACCACGGTGGCGCCGATGACCCGGGCGGCGGCGCGCAGATGCTCAGCGACGGCGGCCACATCATCGATCACCGCAGTGTCACAGTCGTAGAACTCGGCGATGAGATGGCGGCCAAGGGTCGTCATGGCAAGAGATTCAATACCATCAGTCGACCGGTCAGGTCACCGGATTGGGCGCCGGTCGACCGGTCAGCACCGCCACCAGATTGCCGGCGGCGAGCTCGCCCATCCGGCGGCGGCAACGAGTGGTCGCCGAAGCGATGTGGGGCAAGAGCACCACGTTGTCCAGCTCGAGCAGCTTGGGAACAACGGCCGGTTCATGCTCGAAGACGTCGAGACCGGCTGCAGCGATCCAGCGCTCGGCGAGGGCCTGGGCGAGAGTCTCTTCGTCGACCACCGCGCCCCGTGCCGTGTTGATCAGGATGGCGCTAGACTTCATCGCTCTCAGCTCTGGCTCACCGATCAGATGGTGGGTGTCGGCAGTCAGCGGGCAATGGAGGGAGACGAAGTCCGCTCGGGTCAACAGCTCGGACAGCGGCAGGCCACGATCTCCCGAGCTTTCGATGATGGTCATGCCGAAGGCCTCGGCACGGCGCGCCACCGCCGAGCCGATCCGGCCCATCCCGACGATGCCGAGCACCGCGCCGTCGAGATCGGCGCCTCGCAACAAGGTCGGACGCCACCCCTGATAGCCTCCGGCACGCAAGAAGTGGTCGGCTTCGACGATGCGGCGCGCGGTGGCGAGCAGCAGCGCCATGGTCAGCTCGGCGGTCGCCTCGGTCAGCACCCCTGGCGTGTTGGTTACGATGATGCTCCGCTCCGCGGCTGCTGCTAGATCGACGTTGTCCACCCCAACGGCGTGGTTGCTCACCACCTTCAAAGGCGCCGCGTCGAGCACCGGCCCGTCGATTCGGTCGGTCAGCATGGGCAAGAGCCCGTCGCAGCCAGCCACGAGCCTGAGCAACTCGCTGCGGGTGATGGGCGCCGGTCCCTGGCGTTGCTCGACCTCGACACCGGCGTCGCGCAGCAAGGTGACAGCAGCCGGATCGATCGCTTGGGTGATCAGCACACGAGGCATCGAAAGACCAGCTTGCGGCCTGCGTCTTCAGGCAGCAAGGGCAGCCTCCTGCCGATCAGACGATCCACCGAAGGCCTAGCGCCGCTCCACGGCGACGGGCTTGCCATCCACCGAAAGCTCGGCACGATTGACCGACACCGCAGGCTTGGGGAAGAACAACCAGCCGCCAGGCAAATGATTGTACCGGTAGTAATGACCTCGAGCCTGAATGGTCTGGCCGTCCAGGGTGCGAAGACTGACCGGGATGGATCCCGCTGGTCCGAGGGCCTGTCGCTTCACCGACCGCTTCCAGTCACCACGACCTTGGCCATCGATGAGGATCAACTCATGGTCCACCCGAGCGGGCTGAGGGCGCTGAAGCGACCGGCTAGTGGGCCCCTGGATATCCGGCAAATTGACGTTCTTGCCGCGAAATAACAGGCCTGCGAAGGTGTAGTCGCTAACCCACTCGTTGGTGCAATAGGCCATCATGTCCGAGGGGCCGGGGTCCAAACCGAAAGCCGAAGGCGTCTTGGTGGGGTCTTTCAGCTCCAAGGTGACGGTGTCCAGACCCCAAACGCCGATGCCGCCGTTAGCGTAAGGAAACGCAGGATCGATGCTGTTCGGGTCCATGCCAGGTCCACAGGGCGCGTGGAGTCGACCATGGACGTGGCCGAGCTCGTGGGCCGTGGTGTCTGGGGCTACTTCCCAATAGCCAACCCCCGCAGCCATGCGCATGTCAGGCGTACCCACGTCCGGCGGGCCCTCGTACATCAAGGTCAACCCCAAGATGCAGCCGCCCTGGCAGTACTGCTCGTAGGTATCGGCAGGGTTGAAGATGGCGTAGTAATAGACGTCGGCAGAGGTGCCGTCCTGGTCGCGGAACGCATAGAGCGCCCACTGGACCGAGTCCCAGCCTTCACCCCAGTTGCCGATCGGCTGGGACCAGGGATGGGGGTCCCGCACGGTCACCTCGACATTGGACACCGGATAGAGCGCCAGCAAACGCTGTCGGTAGATCTCGACCATCGCAGGTGAGGTATCGGGCAGCCGGCCCGATCCGTCGGCGTTGTATTGGAAAGGCGCCAAGATCACTCGCAAGGTGTTGCGCGGCCCTTCGACGAAGTGGCTCTCCCGCCCGGCGGCCGGGTGGTGGGCCGTAACGTTGTCATCCTCCGCCTCGTGGAGCAGCGAGACTCGATACTCGAAAGGCTCGGAGATGGCGTCCCCTGGAACGCCGAAGTTGAACGTGCTGGCCATATCGTGGTCGAAGGACTGACCGACCAAGGCGCCTTCGACGATCAGGCTCTCATGACCGGTGATCTCCAAGCGCCCGCGCACGACGGTCCCAATCTTCTCCGGTGCCGCGGCATAGAACACCCGCACCACGGCATCGCGGCCCGCCACCAGCGGCACATTCGACACCGCGGGCACTCCGCCCTCGGCGAGCACTCGCTTGAGGCTCTGATAGATGGCGACCTGTTGGATCCACACTCCGTCGACCCCAACGTACGTGGGTCCCGAGTCCTCCCCCTCTAGTGTCTCGCCGGTCGCGCAGCCTATGGCCGCAAGGGCCACCGCTAAGATCGCGCACTGCACCTTCATGGCAGTAAGGAATAGCGTAACGCGAGGCATCGGTCGAGCGTCGGCAAGCGAGCCCACGCCCGCCCCAAAACGTGCGATGACCCGGTAGCGCCGTGGTGGACCGACCGCCGCGGCGATGAGCCACCGATGACCACCGACACCTACATCGTCTTCGGGATCCTGGTCGTCACCATCGGGCTGTTCGTGAGCGATCGGCTGCGACTCGATCTGGTCGCCCTCTTGGCGCTGCTGGGGCTGATGATCAGCAACGTGCTCGAGCCAGCCGACGCGTTGCGCGGCTTCTCCAACTCCATCGTCCTGATGATCGCAGGCCTCTTCGCCGTCGGCGGTGCCATTCGCAAGACCGGCGTGGCGGACATGCTCGGTCGCTGGCTCGGCAAGGTGGCAGGCCAAAGCGAGGTGCGGCTGATCGCCATCATCATGCTGGTGACCGCGCCGCTGTCGGCTTTCATGAGCTCGACCGGGACGGTGGCGGTGATGCTGCCCGTGGTGATCACCCTGGCCCGAGGCGCCAAGATCAGCCCATCCAAGCTACTCATACCGCTGTCCTTCGCCTCCTTGCTCGGCGGCATGCTCACCCTCATCGGCACCCCACCCAACATCGTGGTGAGCGATACGCTACGGGCTCACGCAGGCAAAGAGGTGTTCCGGTTCTTCACCTTCTTGCCCGCCGGGCTGGTGATGCTGGCGGTGGGCATCGTCTTCATGTTGCTGGTCGGTCGCCACCTGCTGCCTGGCGACCGTGACGCCTCAAATGAGCCGGACTCGAGCCGCCAGCCGGTGCAGCGGTCGGGACACGATCTGGTCGACGACTACGAGCTGGAGGACAACATCCTGCAGTTCCGCCTGGGCGCAAATTCGGATCTGGTCGGCAAGACGATTGCCGAGACCGATTTGCGGACCCGCTATCAGGGCACCGTCCTCGGACTCGAACGGTCCGGCGAGCAGCAGGATCGCAAGGCCCCAACGCTCGAGCCGGACACGGTGCTCCAAGCGGGCGACACGCTGAGCGTGCAGGTCAGCGAGGAGGCGCTCGACGAGATCAAACAGCGCGAGGCGCCCTCCTTGGTTCAGGAGCACGCCGCCGGCGCGCCGCTTCCCAGGGGCACCATCCTGGTGGAAGTATTGCTGACGCCGCGGTCGCGGATGATAGGCCGTACCCTCAAAGGCTCACGCTTCCGGGACAAGTACCGGGCCAACGTGTTGAGCGTGAAGCGGGGCGGTAAGCCCGTGCCAGGCAATGCCGCTGACCTACCGTTGCGCTTTGCCGATACCCTGCTGGTCGAAGGGCGGCGCAAGGACATCAACGTGTTGCGCAACGAGAGTCGCAACTTCGTGGTGATCGCCGAGCCACGGGAGCTGAGCGAACCGTGGCACGACACCAGGCGAGCCCCGCTGGCCATCGCCATCATGGTCGGCATGTTGGTCTTGATGACCTTCGGGATCGTGCCGAACGTCACCGCCGTTCTCTTGGCCGCGGTGGCCGTGGTGATGACGCGCTGCCTGACCATGACCGAGGCCTATCGGACCATCAACTGGGAGAGCGTGGTGCTGATCGCAGCGATTCTGCCGATGGCCACGGCGCTCGAGAAGACCGGTGGCATCGAGCTCATCGTCAACAGCCTGTTGTCCGCCCTCGGCGACGCCGGACCGATGGTCATCATGGCCGCCCTCTTCATGCTGACCTCGCTGCTCAGCCAGGTGATCTCCAACACCGCCACGACCGTCTTGGTCGCCCCCATCGCGCTTCAGATAGCCGTCGAGCTAGGCGCCTCGCCACCGGTGTTCCTGATGGTGATCGCCATCGCCGCCTCCACGGCCTTTGCAACGCCCATCGCCTCGCCAGTCAACACCCTGGTATTGGGGCCGGGACGCTACCGCTTCGCTGATTTTGCGAAGGTCGGCATTCCGCTGCAGCTCCTCATCATGGTCGCCACCATGCTGGTCGTGCCGCTGCTCTTCTGAGACGCGGCTAGCCTCCGCTGAGTCCCGCCACAATCGCCTCGAGCGCTGGCGTGGCGCCGACAGCGAGCTGATAGTCGACCACCGCGCGCAAATGGGTGTCTCCTGGATTGATCTCCACAGTCAGGACACCGCGACGCCGAGCCTCGATCACCGGCTGGACAATGTAGGGAAACAGGCTGCTGGTCCCCACCGACAGGACAGCGTCGAAGCCCCGCATCAACTGCTCGCGCAGCACGGCCACCTTCTCAGGCGGGAGCATCTCGCCAAAGAGCACCACCGCCGGCCGGATGATGGCGTCGCAGGCCGGACAGTGGGGCGGGCAGCTGAGCCCGCTGTAGTCGGTCACGGTGGTGGCATAGTCGCAGCGGGGACAAATCAGCTTCCGCACATCGCCGTGAATGTCGATGATGTGAGTCGAACCGGCGGCACGATGTAGTCCGTCGACGTTCTGGGTGAGGACCCACAGCTCGTCGAAATACGGCTCCAGCTCGGCGATGCACTCGTGACCCCGGTTGGGCCCAGAGCCGCGACTCACCTGCTCGACCTGCATGATGTACTTCCAGCTCAGAGCCGGGTCCCGTTCCATGGTGTGTCCACTGAGCGCCTCTTCGATGGACATGCCGTCGTCGGTGACCACCCCCTCGTAAAGCCCGCCGACTCCCCGATAGGTGGGCAGGCCCGAGTCGACGGACATGCCCGCCCCGGTGATGAACAGCACGCGTCGACAATCGCCCAACCGCTCGCACACCTGAGCGACGGCGGCTGCGACTGGTTCTGGCAACCTGCTAGCGTCACCTTTGCCCGCGACCATCCGATCACGGTACTCCAGTCACCGCCAGAACGCCCTCGTCCCGGTCATCCATGCCTCTGGCTGAGCGACCAAGCTGCGCGCCAGACGACTCGGCTGTGGCATACTGCCACCCCGCGCGGCGGTCCGATGGCCCCATTTACCCTCGTCGTCCAGCAGCTCACCCTGCCCGCCCTGGTGATCCACGGCGGCGCCGGGGCTTACTTGAAGACCACCAGTCGAAGGCAACGGCTCGAGCGGGGCCGCACGCTGGCCACGGTCGCTCAGCGCGCTCACCGCTGCTTTCAGTCCGGCGGAGCACGAGCCGCGGTATTGGCCGCCTTGGCAAGCCTGGAACGGGATCCCACCTTCAACGCCGGCTACGGGTCGCGGCTCCAACGGGACGGCGAGGCGCGCCTCTCCGCGGCCCTGATGGGCGGCCGCAAGACTCGCTTGTCCGCGGTCTACAACGTGCAGCACTGCCACCACCCGAGCGCGCTCTGCGCCGCGCTCCAGGACCGGGGCGATCGCAGCCTAGACGGCGACGGAGCCAGGTTGCTGATGGAGGAGCTGGGCGTGGCGCCGATCGACGTGGTGACCCCTCAAACTCGCGAGCGGTGGCAGAAGCTAGTGGCCACCGGCGACACAGCCGACCGGGAAGCGGCCATCGGCTCAGCAGGGGAGGAGGAGCTCGACCTGGCGCGTGCGCTGCGGTTGCCCATCCCGAAGGACCTAGAGGACGACGCCACGACCCGCAACGATAGCCCAGAGGATCACCCGTCTGACGATCTTCCGGCGCCGGAAGATCGCTATGGCACGGTGGGCGCCGTGGGCTGTGATGTCCAGGGGGATCTATGGGCCTGCACGTCGACCGGTGGCCGGGGCCACGAGGCCACCGGCCGAATCAGCGACACCGCGACGCCGGCTGGCAATTACGCCTGCCCAGTGGTGGCCCTGTCCGCTACCGGCTTCGGCGAACAAATCATCGATCTCAATCTGTGCGGCCGCGTCGCCACTCGGATGCTCGACGGTGCCACCCTCGAGCGCGCCCTCCAGCGCACCTTCGAAGAGGTCGCCAGCTTCGACGGATTGGTCGGGGTCGTCGCCATCACAGCGGACGGGATGGCGGGCTATGCCCATAGCACCGAGGCCTGTGGGGTGGCGTGGCTCGATGACAAGGGCTCACTGCACGTCGATCAGCACGGCGACGACCGCGCCGGCTGACCGATCAGGATCAGCGATGAGGAGCCTGCAATCGATTGCCGACATCCTGCGCCACATCGACGGGCGTGGGTACAAGGCCTACCGGGAGCTGGGCGGCGGCTACGGCTCTGACGACCTGGAGCTCTACGTCGATCATGTGCAGGGCGACCCCTTCGCTGCGCCCTCCCGCTTGCGGGTCATCGTGCCCCATGGCGTCGCGCAGTTGCCTGACGACCTGCAGTCCCCAAGTCGCCGCATCGCGGTGGCTGATTTCGTGGCCCGCGCCTTCGCTAGCGAGTGTCTCCGCATCGAGCGCCGCCGCGGCTCGGGAAAGAGCGGCCAAATTGACATCGACACGCCAGGGCAAGAGGTGCTGGAGCGCACGGCCTGTCAGCTGACGCCAGCAGGCATAGAGCTGCGTTTCACCGTTGGACTACCGGCCGCCGGCCGCCGGGTATTGGGTCGCCAAGCAGCCCAGCTGTTGCTCGACGACCTGCCCGAGCTGGTCCGCTCGACAGCCCGGTGGTCTAGTCTCGACGAGACGGCCCTCCGGCGGCACGCCGAATGCGTCGAAGATGCCGGCGCACTGCGCAGACTAGTCACCGAGGCAGGCCTGGTGGCCTTCGTGGCAGACGGCGCCTTGCTACCCCGGCGCAGCGGCATCGATTCGAGGCCCCTGGGCGCCGCCGACACGGTGCCCTTCGAGAGCCCCCCCCAGCTGCGAGTCAGCTTCGCTCTGCCTAACGGCGGCAGGGTGACCGGTATGGGCATTCCCGCCGGTGTGACCCTCATCGTCGGCGGCGGCTATCACGGAAAATCGACGCTGCTCGATGCCCTCGAGCTCGGCATCTACGACCACCGCCCTGAGGACGGCCGGCAGCTGGTGGTCAGCCACCCAGCCACGGTGCCCATCCGCGCCGAAGACGGGCGCCGGGTGGAGAAGGTGACCATCTCGTCGTTCATCACCGGCTTGCCGCTGGGACGGGACACCGAGCGGTTTTCCACCGACGATGCGTCGGGCTCTACCTCCCAGGCTGCCAACCTGGTCGAGGCGCTGGAGGCAGGTGCGCAGGTGCTGCTGATTGACGAGGACACCGCCGCGACCAACTTCATGATTCGCGACCAACGTATGCAGCAGCTGGTG
>JAUVCD010000883.1 GCA_030590865.1 Myxococcales bacterium
GCGGTGCCCACGCCGCGGTCTTGGCCACCCGGGGGTGTATCAAGCTCGGCCCGTTGTTCGTACCTGGCATCGCAGGGCTGGCCACCTTCATGGCCGGGCTCATTGTGGCGGCCAAGGGCTACCGCCCTCGAGGTGGCTTGGGCCTGGACATGCCGGCCAACATGCTCAACGTGCATTGGGGTCTCCACCGGGACAACGTCGGCGCCATCATCGCTCGGGCCAAGCCCAAGACCGACCGCTTCATCGAAACCGTGCTCGCCGGCAAGCACCACTGGCTGACGATCAATAGCCTCTGGGAGATTTCCTGGGGCGCGGCACTGGCGGTGTGGTGGCCCCTGTTCTTCCCCGTCTATCTGTTCTTTGCCCGAGTGTTCATGGGCAAGCTGCTGTTCGCAGACGGGGACTGCAACGGCTGCGGGTTGTGCGCCAAGACCTGCCCCAACGACGCCATCAAGATGGTCGGGACGGATCCGCCGCGGCCGTTCTGGACCCACGCCTGCGAGGCCTGCATCCGCTGCATGGCCTATTGCCAGCGCCGCGCCATCCAAGCCAGCCAGCCCTGGGCCGTGCTGGTGGTCTATCTCACCACCTTCGCCACCGCCGAAGCGCTGACCCGAGCCGTCACCTGGGCCACCGGGCTCGAGCTGGCGCTCGAAGGCATCGTCGGAGAGATCGCCGTCATCGCGGCGGGCTACCTGATCGTGATCGCCATCTACTACCTTCACTGGCTGTTGACCTGGCTGCGCCCGACTCAGCTGCTGTTCACCTACACCACCCCGACCCGCTGCTACCGTCGGTTCCACGAACCAGCCACGCGGGTCACCGACATGACCCGGCACCCCACCCGAAGGCGCGTCAAGACCAGACCGGGATCGAGCAGCTGAAGCGGAGAGCCAGGCCAGCCCTAGAGCGGCTCGTCAGCGTCCTCGACCGCATCTTCGACAGCGTCTTGGACTGGGTCCACGCCGTGCTCGCGGCGGTCCACCTCGCTGGTGATCTCTTGGTGGAAGCCGCTGAAGCAAGACTCGCCGGGCCAGGCGGGTGCATCGACGAGCAAGGCGCGCGCCCGGCGCAGCTCACCGGCATCGACGGACAGTACCGCCGCCCCATAACGCATCGCCCAATGGACCAAGGGGCTGGCGTCGGAAGCCTGGAGCAGCAGTTGGTGGTCCCCCTGCTCGGACTGGTGGGAGAAAGCCCGCGCCAGGGCCGCAACGGCGCTTCTGAGCACGGTGACCCGCCCGATGAGAAAGGGCGTCGCCATGGGAAGCGGCAGCCGCTGCAGCGCTCGTGCCCGATCGAGGGCCCCCTCGCTGTCGCCCTCGAAAGTCAGCAGCAACGCATCGAGGAACAGACGGTGCTCGAGCGCCGCGTCCCAGGCAGGACCTCGGGCGGCGGCCTGTAACAGATCTCGCGCCCGCTCCACCCAGCCATAGGCGGCGAAGGCCGTCGCCTTCATCAGCGGCTGCATCGTCTCGGGATGAGGAGCCTCGCTGAATGACTCGGACCAGCGCTGCAGGATCGACTCGATATCACCAGAGCGCAGCAAGCGGCGAACCCGCTGCCGGGACACCCACCGAGAGATCACCACCGTCACGATGACCGCCAGAGCAGCGACACCAGCCAGCGGCTCTTCCCAAGCGAGCCGCAGGACCAGCGCTGCAGTGGCCGCCGAGGCCACGAACAGCAACCGCGGCTTCCAAGAGCTGGGAGGCGGGTCGTCGACAGACGGTTGCATCTCTACCAAATGTAACACCCACTGGAGCGGTCGCAATGGGCCCCACGACGGGGCAGAGGCCAACCCGTGGTCGGCCAGCAGGTGGCTCGGCTCGACAGGCGGCCCGCTCTGCGCTAGACAGAAGACGTCGATGGCGCCTCGAGCGCCAGAGCGTGTGGGTCTGCCGACAGCGCGCCGTGAACCCCGCCAGGCCTGGAAGGGAGCAACGGTAGCGGAAAGCGAGTGTGGCAGGCCCTTTCCTTTTTGTCCGGTGCCATTTTGAGGTGCCATTGTCAGCGGCACGAACAGCACTAGGCTCCGCCACCGCCGTGGCGCTGCTGCTCGCCCTGGTCACCGCCTGGGCGTCTGGCACTGCTCGTCGGCTGAAGTCAGGCGTGCTGCCCATTCCGTCCATCACGCTTCCGCCGGGGCCAGCCGCTGCGACCAGGTCAGCAACCGACTTCCGAGAGCCCTACTTCCCCTTTCTCGAAGGGGAGGTCGCCACGGCCTCTGTCTCGGTGGGCGATACCTCCCATGGTTTCGTGGTCAACGCAGCCCAGGTGACTCAAGACGCGCGGCTGGGGATCTTGCCCACCCAGCTGGCCCGAGGCCTCGACTACGGGACCGAGGAGTTGGTGGCGATGCTCGAGCACGCGGCGGCTCAGCTCTACGGCGCCACCAAGACTCGGCTGTGGTTGGGCAATGTGGGCAAGCGAGGGGGCGGCGACATCGACTTCTCGGTCAGTCACAACTCGGGCCGGGATGCCGACATTGCCTTTTGCTACACCAATTGGAAGGGCGAGCCGGTCGATCCGCCCTCCCTCGTGCCGCTCAACGGCCAGGGGCAGGCACCCAAACACGGCCTGCGGCTCGACGCCGGACGAACCTGGATCGTCGTCAAGGCGCTGCTCGTCTATCCCCGTGCCCAGGTCCAATACCTGTTCATCGCCGGAGGCCTCAAAACCCAGCTCCTGGCTCACGCCCGGGACCAGGGCGAGACCCCGGCGCTGATACAGCGGGCCGCGGCCACGCTCCGCACCCCGGTCGGCTCGGCATCTCACAACGATCACATGCACCTGCGAATCCATTGTGGTGAGCGGGACGTGCTCGGTGGCTGCACCCACACCGGCGCAGTTCATCCTTGGAGCAAGCTCTACGAAGGAGCCAAACGCCTCCGCACCGCGTCGCTAGCCGCCACCTTGGGCCACGCCGAGGCCGAGCAACGGAGGCGAGCCCTGCAGCGGCTGGTGCTGCTGGGCGGCAGCGAGCATCGTCGCCCGATGGCCGCCTGTCTCGACGACCCGGCCAGCGGGGTGCGAGCCGCGGCCGCCCGGGCCATCGCGGTCCTCGGTGGGCGAGACGACATCAAGCCCTTGAGCGCCCGCTTCGAGAACGAGCGGGAGGTCGAGGTGAAGATCGCCATCGTCCAGGCGATCG